>CALAIY010000117.1 GCA_937922595.1 uncultured Verrucomicrobiales bacterium
TTGGGATTAAAGTCTCCGGCGACCAAGAGGTCTTACTTGCTGCGGGAACGAAGTATCAAGTAAGTCGCACTCGCCCGCTGCTCGATGCGCTAGCAAATTGGCTGGGCTAGAAGAGGTCGGTGGATACTTCCCAGTGGCCGCTGCGGCGTGAGCCGATGCGGGCGATACGTCCGTTTTCCTGGAGCTGACGGATATTTCTCTGGACGGATCGTTCGGTAATGCCCATCATTAGAGCGAGTTCGGAGATCGTAATCTTCGGATTTTTTACCATCTGGGCGACGATTTTACCCGACGTTTTACCCGACGTTTTACCCGACGTTTTCCCCGACGTTTTCCCCGACGTTTTGGGAGAGGTGTTTTTTAGGTGCTCATCTGAGAAGCGGAATTCGATGAAGAGTTCGCCGGGTTCTTGGGAGACGTTTGGTTTGGGGAGTTTGTGGGCTTTGCAGGCGGAAAAAATGCGTGAGATGCCGCGTCCCCAGGCTTCGATTTCTCCGGCGCGGAAGAAGGTGTTTGCGATGTCGGGGTTGAAAGGTTGGGAGGCGTGTTCGCCGAGAAGTTTGGTGAGGTTCCAGCCTTCGGGGAGGGTGGCTGGGTTCCATAGGGTGAGGCGGTTTTCGAAGACTTTGATCTGAATGGGGGTGCCGGACGCGTAGTCGCGGTGGATGAGGGCGTTGAGGAGCGTTTCCCGCAGGGCGCTGGGCGGGATGGGGTAGCGCTCGATTCTTTGGATTCCGGCGTAGTGAATTGCGGCTTTGAGGTATTTGCTGAGAAGGATGTCGAGGGTGGATTCTACTTGGGTGAATAGGTCGCCATGGATTTCATCGTGGTAGAGGAGTTCGCCGCCGGATTCGAAGAAGCCAATTTTCACGAAGCTTCCGGTGACAAAGGTCTCGGGGTCTTCGTGGAAGAGGAGGATGGCGGCACGCTTGAGATAGGTGCCGTCTTTGAGCTTGAGTTTTTCGATGAGGCCAGCGTCGGGCTCTTCGAGAGTGCTTGCGGCCATTCTCCCGCTTTTGGCGGCAAGGGTGCGAAATTTGGCGATGGCAGGGGTGGAGAGATCGGCGATTGAGATGCCGGGTACGGGGACTCCGTCCCAGGTGCGGCCTTGTTTTCCTAAAAGAAAACGATCGAGGCTTGTGCCTTTGAGTTCTTGAAGGGTGCTGCCGCTGCGGATGAAGTAGCGCCCGCGGTAACTGATTGGGGCGGGGTAGGGGGCGACTTGGATTTCGAGGGTGGCGGTATTTTCGATTTCCTGGAGATTTACCTCTACGAGAATTCCGAGGAGGTCTCGCGTTTTGTTGGGGAGGTCTTCGAGGAGCTTATCGATTTGCTTGAGGCCGATCGGTTTTCCTTTGTCATTTACGCCGATGGTGAGGGTGCCACCTTCAGCGTTGGCGAAGCCGCAAATCCATTTGAAGTGATCGTCCCTCCAGGATTCTTTCCATTCGGTATTCTGAGATTCGCGCTTGCCGGGCATCCGGTAGACTATGCGCTACTCGCTTTTGGTGACCACCGTCTTTTTGCCTTCGCCTTCGAGGATGTCGTCGAAGGACATTCCACTGAGCTTCGTGATTCCTCGGAAGAGATACCAGAGGGTAAGCCCCATGACGATCATGAGGGGGATGCTGATGACGATCCAGGTGAGTGCCGTCTGCTTGCCGACGGCGGCGATGTATTCTGGTGTGCCGCCGATGGTTCCATCTAGCAGGTGCATGCTGATGAAAAAATTCACGACACCGCTGGAGATAAGGCCGAGGGCGATAATGAGGGCGCTACGACCGAGGAGCTTTTTAAATGCAGGGGTGTGGCCGTCGGTTTCTAGCTTTGCTTCGACGCGTTTCGTATCGAAGATCTCGGGGTTCCAGAGGAGCTGGCGGACGAGGGGGCGTTTGGTGTTTTGCGTGAGCAATACGGCCAGGCCGAAGATGACGGCGATGGCTCCTTCCTTGATTGCGAACCAAAGGGGCTTGGTGGGGAAGAGCCCCAGTCCGCCGGTGATGAGGATGCTGACGAATCCAATGACGGAGAAGAGATTGAGCTTCTTTCGATCAATGGCGTCGTAGATCCCGTAACCGAGCGGGAGGGCGATGGCGATAATGAGCGCCCAGAAGGGGCCAAGCCGGTCGGGCTTGCTCAGCTGGGTGAGGATGATCGAGGGCAGCGCGACGTTGAGCGCGAGCGAGAGGAAGGCGTTTTCTTTCTTCTCTGGCTTTTCGGTCGCGGTAGCCATTGGTCGTCGTTATACCGTGCCGAAGATTGTTTTGCCTGTGGAGAGCAGGTCGTCGCAGGCGAGCTTGAGGCGATCGCAGACGCCGATTTCAGCTTTCTTGATGTAGCTGCGTGGGTCGTAGAGCTTTTTGTCGCCGACTTCGCCGTCGATCTTGAGGATCCCTTCGATGTTTTCGAAGAGGTGCTTGGCGATAGGGCGGGTGAAGGCGTATTGGGTGTCGGTGTCGATATTCATCTTCACGACGCCGTAATCGAGTGTTTCCCGGAGGTCTTCGATGGAGGTGCCGGAGCCGCCGTGGAAGACGAGGTCGAATTCAGCTTCTTTGCCGTATTTGGCCATGACGGCGTCCTGGCCTTCTTTGAGGATGCTTGGCTTGAGCTTCACCGCGCCGGGCTTGTAGGCTCCGTGGACATTGCCAAAGGTGGCGGCGAAGAGGTAGCGGCCGATGCCATTGAGCGCTTCGTAAACGGCGAGCATGTCCTCGGGCGTGGTGTAGAGCTTATCGGCGGGCTGATCGGAGTGATCGACACCGTCTTCTTCTCCACCGACGACGCCGGCTTCGACTTCGAGGATGATTTCGTTTTCCGCGCAGAGGGTGAGGAGGTCTTTGGAGAGGGCGATGTTTTCCTCAAGCGGGAGCTCGGAGGCATCGAGCATGTGGCTTTGGAACAGGTTGTTTTTTCCTTCGGCGCGGCGCTTGGCGGTTTCCGCGATGAGCGGCTTGAGGAAGGATTCTACTTTCGCTGGCTGGCAGTGATCGGTGTGGAGTCCGATGAGGATGTCGTATTCTTCGGCGAGGCGGTGAGCGGCTTCGGCGAGGACGATGGCACCTTTTGCCATGTCGTTCACTGCTGTGCCTGAGGCGAAGGAGCCGCCGCCGGTGGAGACCTGAATGATGCCGTCGGACTTGGCTTCAGCGAATGCACGAAGAGAGCCGTTTAGCGTAGCTAGTGAAGTGACGTTGATCGCAGGATATGCGTAGCCGCCTTCTTGGGCAGCGTCGAGCATGGCAGCGTATTGGGCGGGGGTAGCGATCGGCATGGTGTGAGATTGTGAAAATTCTTGTGGTAGTAAGGGCGCGGTATGTAACACAGGGGGGGGGCATGTCAAAGAGGGGCGCAGTGGTGTGGTGCTGGCGGAGAGGGGGGAACTGTGCTTGGCTTAAGGAGTAACCCCTCCCATTTTTCTCCAGTGACCTTACCTTTCGATTCCCGGACGACCGGTGCTACACTTGCCTTGACCGTCGGCGCGTGCCTCACATGCAGTGCTATTTGCGCGGAAGAGGCAGAGCCTGTGTCCAGCGCTCCCAAGGTGGCGGAGGTGAAAGCCAACGAGGGAAGGGGGCGAAAGGCAGGGAAAACAAAGTTTACATCTGAAGAGCGGGCGCAGCTTCGGGCGGCCCTTAGCACTGTTCTGAGTGACCCTGAGGTAATAGCTTCTCGAAATCGAGCACGTTCGGCGATGGAGACCTACAAGGCTGAACTTCGCGAGGCGGTGAAGCGTGCGAGCCCTGAACTTGGGGAGAAGGTGGAAAAAATGCTCATGGAGCGTCTGGCGAAGAGTGAGAAAAGTCTCTTTTTGATTCGATCTCGGTCGTTCTTCAAGCCGCTGAGGGAGATTCCCCGGCCGCTGAGGAATCGCGCCCGGAAATTGTTCGCAGAGCTGAGCTTAGATCCGACAATGGAAAAATTGAAAAAGGCGTCTATCAAAACGCAGGATGTTCCCGGACGTTCGAAAATTTATGGTGCGATGCGGGCTCGTATTGCTGAAATTATCGAAAAGAATGATCCCGCCCTTTTTGAGGTGCTGGAGCCACTGCCTGGGGCGGTCTCTAATTCGGGTGATACGAGAGATACTAAAGAATAGCTGGTATTGGTTTTTTGGAAATTACAATGGTTGTAGGTGGTTATTTTTTCTTACAGTGAGATCTGCTTGATTGGCTCAAATTACTTAAGAAACCATAAACATTCGTTGACCTAGTGACGCGGAGTGGGTAAAAATGACGGGCAATCCCACATTTATGTGGGAAAATCACCGTGAATAATCCCCTCAGAATCTCCAGAATTTCTAGTGCCACCGCATCAAGCGCTGATGGTGGGAGTTTTTGTGGCGTGGAAGCGGCGTGTGTTGGTCTGAAGGGAGCGCGATGGGATGCTCGTCGTCGAATTACTCCGGCAGTGATGTTGATAAGAGGAAGGAGACGAGCGTGATGGGAGCATCTCAAATTAGCCAAGGATGGCTTCCTCATCTTAACGCATGGCCAGGCTTTTTTACGCCGCAGGAGTGCTCTCTGGCAGTTGAAAGATCTGCAGAGAATCGCTTCCAGAGTCTGGGTAACTCTGCTGGCAATGGGGGCGGAGAGTCCAGCCCGCGCTCTGAAAGTGCAGGAAGAGATGATTCCGATTTTCATATCTCGGTGTTTCCGGAAGAAGCGATCCATTTTCTCAATGCGGGGCCAGAAAAGCTAATTGTCGATGGCACTGTTGGGGGAGGCGGCCACACACGTCGAATCTTAGCCAGCGGTGCGCTTACTCTTGGGCTCGACCAAGATAACGATGCTCTCGCCTACGCTCGAGATAGAATCGAGCCATCTGGATGCGAACGCATCGCTCTGATTCGCTCGAATTTTCGCCATCTTCGTGAACTGTTAGACGAATGCCGGATTGATGGCGTCGATGGCATCCTCGTTGATCTTGGCGTCTCATCCTACCAGATTGATACTCCCGATCGGGGGTTTTCATTCCGTGGAGATGGTCCGCTAGATATGCGCATGGACACCAGTGGTGCGTGCACCGCTGCGGATCTTGTGAATACGCTTCCTGAAGTTGAGCTTGCGGATATCATTTACCGCTACGGTGAGGAACGTGGTTCACGCCGAATTGCGCGAGCAATTGTGGAGCGTCGTACTGCGATGCCTTTTCGGACCACCAAAGATTTGGCGGATTGCATCGAGCGGGTGAAACCGCGTCGCGGAAAGAAGACGCACCCTGCCACCCAGACGTTTCAGGCACTCCGAATTGCTGTGAATGATGAATTAGGTGCTCTTGAGAAGTTACTCGAAGATTCCGTCGCGTGCCTTCGTCCCGGCGGGCGTCTTGTGGTAATCACCTTTCACTCCCTCGAAGATCGTATCGTGAAACGCTTTATTCGGTCGCATTCCACTGCTGAAATTGATCGTCCTGAGTGGCCTGCACCTAAGCCAAATCCCGAATACTCCTTTAGCACAGTGCTTCGCAAAGCGCTCTCTCCATCAAGCGAGGAAATCTCGGTAAACCCTCGCGCCAGAAGCGCTCGGCTGCGCGTGGCTGAACGCTTAATCGACTAGCGGATCTACCAATTTTATCACACCATGAGTAACTCAAAAATTAAGCGTTCCCGCTACCAGAACCCGGTGGGGATTTCCTCCGTTGGTACGCTCATTCTATTCGGTGCGGTCGGTCTTGGTGTGGCATTCACCGTGATCCATCTCAAGAATCTTGAGCATGATAAAGAGGGGAAGAAGCTTGCCCTCCGTGAGGAGATCGAAGATCTGCAAGCGCAGACGCAAATGCTCACAAATGAATTTCTTAAAGAATGCTCTGCCGAGCGTATCCGCGCTCGCATTGCAGCGAATGGGAGTCGGCTTCGTGAGATCCCCCAAGGCACCGTCATTCGGGTCGATGCTCCCATCCAGCTTCAAGAATCCGTCACAATGCGCTAGCTAACTTCCTATCTCGTAACCTAATTGTCCGCCTCTTCTAGTTTTCGCACCCGACTTATTTTAGTCATTGGTGTTGCTATGACCGCCCTCACTGGGCTGTCTTGGAGGCTTGTGCATATTCAGATTGCGGAAGGTGATCGCTACACGCGAATTGTGCAAAAATTGCACATCCACCGTGTGCCTCTGCGTGCTGAGCGCGGGAGAATCCTCGATAGCTCAGGGAATGTATTGGCTGGTAATACTGAGCGATTCACCCTCGTGGCGGATATGAATCACCTATCCGATCCGCAGATTTGCAAGATTGGAGTGGCCGCGGCCGAAGGGCTTAGTTCTTCGGATGTGCGCCGGCTTTACAGTCGCGATGAAATCCAGGATAGGTATCGAAGCTATCTCGTGAAGACACTTTCTTCCCCGCTCGGGATGTTAGAATGGGAATTTGCGCGGATGCTGGGTAAGGCAGACTCCAAAAATATCAAAGAGATCACCGTCGCTAAAGATATTGAGCCTCACCGCCTTGCTCGCCTCAAGGAACTCATGAGCGGTACGAAGATTCGCGGTATCTACGAGCGTGCGGATACTCGCCGATTTTACCCGAATCCTCTGCGTCTCACTCAAGTGCTTGGTTTTTTAAACCGTGAGGGGGTTCCGAAATATGGCGTTGAACGCATGATGGAGCCCGCATTGCGTGGTACCGATGGCTACCGGTTCTTCGAGCGTGATCGCCGTGGGCGAGAGATTGCTGCGTTTGAAGGCGAAGTCGTTGGCGCGGTTCACGGCCATGACGTCTGTCTTACTATTGATCAGCGTATCCAGGAGATCGTAGAGGGAGTGTTGGACGAGGTGGGTGAAGATCCTGAGGGGGTTTACCTTCCTCTCATGGCGCCTGAGCAAGTAAGCGTCGTCGTGATGGATCCACATACCGGTGCCGTACTTGCGCTCGCAAATCGCCCTCATTTTGAACTCGAAACTCGCAGAGGCCTAGGTGGTAAAAAACCTAACTACGAAAATGCTTCGCTTTCGGCGATGTACGAGCCTGGCTCTACCTTCAAGCTCGTGACTCTCGCCGGAGTTTACAACGAAGGCCTCGTCTCTCCCCAGACTCTGATTCATTGTAATTACGGGCGCATGGTCGAGCATGGAGTGACGCTCCGAGATAGCCACCCGAATGGAGAGCTTACCGTTCAGGGGCTTTTTGCAAAATCGAGTAACATTGGCATCTACAAGTTAGCCAAACAGTTGGGACGAAATGATTTTCACGAATATACCCAAGCCTTTGGCTTTGGTGCGATTACGGGCGTTGGCACGGCTCGTGAAATTCGAGGCCTGGTGAATCCTCCTTCGCGATGGAGTGGTATTTCTCTCTCTCGGATGGCAATGGGGCACGAAGTGGCAGTCACTCCGATTCAGATGTGTGCGGCCTTGAGTGCAATCGCGAATGGAGGCGAACTTGTCCGCCCGCGCATCGTTGAAAGTATCCGCGAACGGAATGGTCGTATTGTTCAGCCTTTTGGAAAAGAAATCGTTCGTAGGATTGTCTCTGAAGAAGCCGCAAGGAAAGTCCGGCGGGCGATGGCTGCTGTGGTCGAAAAAGGAGGTACCGCGCCAAAGGCTGCGATTCCTGGCTACAGTGTTGCCGGTAAGACGGGCACCGCAGATAAATATGATCCGGTGAACAAAGGCTATATGGACGGACGCTATGTTCTCTCCTTTGGCGGATTCATCCCAGCTGAAAACCCCGAGATCGCGATGATCGTGGTCGTAGATGATCCAAAGGTTGTTCCCGAGAAACGCTATGGCGGTTCCATCGCCGCACCCATTTTCCAACGTATCGGTGAGCGCGCTATGAAGTCGCTCAACGTCGCCCCCACTTTTCCCGATCAGCTTGCGCTGGCGCAATAATTTAGTCCCCACTTAATGACTCTCGAATCTTTACTCTCAGACCTCTCCGTAATTTCGGTCACTGGCGATCCTGCCGCTATCGAAATTACAGGAATCTGCTATGATTCCCGTAAGGTCGGTGAAGGATCTGTGTTTGTTGCCCTACGTGGTGATCACGTAGATGGGCATGATTTCATCGCTCGTGCCATTGCCGATGGTGCTGCTGCGGTTGTTGCAGAATCTCTGCCTGATACCGACAGCGGAAATATTGCCCACGTTCACGTTGAAAATAGCCGTAAGTTTCTTGCGGATATCTCCAGCGCATTCTACGGGCATCCTTCGAAAGAAATGGCGGCCGTGGGAATCACGGGAACCAATGGCAAAACGACCACGGCCTTTCTCCTGCACCATCTTCTTCAGACGAGCTGGCACCGTTGTGGAATGCTCGGGACAGTCCATTATTCAGATGGGGAAACCACGCTTCCCGCGACGCATACCACTCCTGAGTCGGGCGACCTTCAGATGCTCCTTGGCGGAATGCTTGATAATGGCTGTCGTGGCGTCGTCATGGAGGTTTCCTCTCATGCTCTGCAGCTAGACCGTGTCCGTGGAACCGAATTTAACGTCGGTGTCTTCACCAATCTCTCTCAGGATCATCTCGATTTTCATAAAACTCTCGACAATTACTTCGCCGCAAAGTGTGAATTGTTCGAGATGCTCGTCGCGTCTGGTGGCAAGGCTGTCATCAATATTGATGACACCTATGGGCGCCGTCTTTATAAGATGTTTGCTGAGCGCCTTCCGTGTATCACCTACGGAATGCGCCAGGGCTGTGATCTGCGTGCTGTGGATCTTCAATACTCGAAGACGGGGACTCAGTTTCAGTTGGAGATGAAGGGGAAAGTCTACTTGGTGCGCACGCCGCTCATTGGTGGCTTCAATGTATTTAATGCTTTGGCTGCACTCGCCGCAGGCCGTGCTTTAGGGATTAATTTCCGTGAGTCTGTCACCGCGCTGGCTAATTCGCCACAAGTGCCGGGTCGCTTTGAGCGCCTTACGGATAAGCGGCCGTTTGAGGTCTTTGTCGATTACGCGCACACGCCGGATGCGCTGGAAAAAGCCCTCGAAACGGCTCGTGAGCTTCAGCCTGGCCGGATCGTCACCGTCTTTGGATGTGGTGGCGACCGCGATCCTATGAAGCGCCCGTTGATGGGGCGTGCTGCCGAATACGGTAGTGATATCTGCATTGTCACTTCAGATAATCCACGCACTGAGGATCCTGAGGCGATTCTCCGAGATGTCGTGAAAGGAATGAAAGGGGATCGTCACATCGTGATATCAGATCGCCGTGAAGCAATCGCGACAGCAATCAATAATGCTCGCGAAAGTGATTTGATCCTCATCGCTGGCAAAGGCCACGAAGATTACCAGGAAATTAATGGCGAGCGCGAATACTTCGACGACCGGGTCGTTGCTCGTGGCTATTTCGCTGGAGCCGCGAGTGCGATCAATGACGTTCGTGTTGAGCGCCAGGCAGAGCGCGAGAAGCAACGCGAAGAGCGCCGCAAAGAACGCGAAGCAGAAGAAGACGAATCTTAATTAATTGAAACACCTCGACCTCCAGACCTTGGCAGTAATGGCCGGTGGCACTCTTATTCAAGGGAGTCCCAGTGCTATTGCTACGAGTGTATCCACTGATACTCGGAGTATCCCCGAAGCGGCGCTATTTATTGCGTTGGTCGGTGAGAGGTTTGATGCGCATACATTTCTTGCTCAGGCAGCAGGTGCGGGAGCTGCGGTGCTCATGGTTTCGGCGGAGCCGGAAGTGGGCTTTCCTGATAATGTCGGAATTATTAAGGTGGAAGATACCCTTTTGGGGCTTCAATCACTGGCACGAGCTCATCGTAAGCTGCTTGCTTCGCGGGGTCTCGCAATTACGGGCTCTAGCGGGAAAACCTCCACAAAAGATATGGCGCTATCGGTGCTATCTTCAAGGTTCCAATCGCGCGCCACCGCAGGAAATTTCAACAATCACATTGGTCTTCCACTGACGCTTCTCGCCATGGAAGAGGGAGACGAGGCCGGTGTCTGGGAAATGGGGATGAGTAACCCTGGCGAAATCGCAGTGCTTGCAGAAATCGCCAATCCAGACGTTGCCATCGTGACCAATGTGGGGACTGCGCACATTGAATTCATGGGGTCACGTGAAGCGATTGCGGATGAGAAGGGGAGCCTACCTGCATATCTCGATGAATCGGGCACGGCGATACTTTGTGCTGAAGATGACTTCACACCCCAAATTGCCGAATTGGTAAAGGGAACTGTCCTCACCGGCGGCTTCGCCGAAACTGCCGACATTCGTGCGACAGACCTCGAGGCTACGGAAAACGGGACGAAATTTACTCTCACTTACCAAAATGAAACTGCCGAAGCTTACTTGCCGGTAGCAGGGGAGCACATGGTGCAAAATGCTACCTTGGCCGTTGCCTCCGGAATTGCTTTTGGAATTCCCCTTGCGGATTCCGCCGCAGCATTGGCCAATTTGAATCTCACTTCGGGGCGGCTCACTCCAGTGACTGCGGCAGGGTTGCGGTTTCTTGATGATAGCTATAATGCGAATCCGGATTCGACTTGTGCCGCCCTACGCACGCTTTCCCAATTACCAGTGCCTGAAAATGGCCGACGCATCGCGGTGCTTGGCGACATGGCTGAGCTTGGCGATTCTGCTGAAGCGGCTCACCGCGAAGTTGGCGAATTTGCCGCAGGCTGTGGAATTGATATTCTCCTCGCGGTGGGGGCTGGCCCCTCCTCCATGGAGAATTCGGGCGTTGCCCAAACAATCCTTCTCGAAGATACCGCTGCGGCTGCCGATTGGCTCGCTGGGGCGGCGACTCAATCTGACCTCATACTCCTCAAAGGCTCCCGATCCGCAAAGATGGAAGCTGTAATCTCTCAACTCTCTGCCACCTGATGCTCTACTGGCTCTACGAGATCTCTCAAGACACCGAACTGCAGAAGTTTTTCAATATCTTCCGCTACCAGACTTTCCGCGCCGGCTTCGCCTGTGTCGCTGCTTTCCTCATAGTGATGTTACTAGGTGAGAAGGTGATCCGACGGCTGATTTCGATGAAGATTGGTCAGCCAATTCGCTCTGCGGAGGAAGTTCACAAATTGCACGAGCTTCACGGTGCTAAAGCAGGCACTCCTACGATGGGGGGTGTGCTCATGATTGGTGGCGTGGTCATTGCGACTTTACTCGCAGCTCGCTGGAGTAGTCCCTACGTCTGGGCATGTCTCTTCGTTTTCTGCGGCCACGCGATCCTTGGATTTCTTGATGATTACGCGAAGGTGAAAAAGAAAACTTCGGAAGGTGTGAGCGCTCGCTTCAAGCTTTTTCTTCAATGCGTAATTTCATTAATCGCGTGTGCCTGGCTCTTCTATAATCCTAGCACGCGCGATCATATTGCTGAGTTCCATGTTCCGTTTCTCAAGGTTCCGCTGATTGATCAAACACCAGCTTGGATTGCTCTGCCGTTTTTCGCGATTGTGATCATTGGTGCCTCGAATGCGGTGAATCTCACTGATGGGCTGGATGGCCTCGCTTCTGGCTGCACTGTTTCTACCGCTCTTACATATGCTGCATTTGCCTACCTCGGAGGCAATGCCCTCGCTTCCGAGTATTTGCGTATCCCTTCGGATGCCCTCCTCGGAGAAGTTGCAATCGTCTGTCTCGCCCTCGCAGGCTCGGCACTTGGTTTTCTATGGTTCAATGCCTATCCGGCGCGTGTTTTCATGGGCGATACTGGATCGCTCGCAATTGGTGGCCTCATCGGTATGGTAGCAATCTGCTGCCGTCAGGAGCTCGCGCTCGTTATTGTCGGCGGTGTTTTCGTCATGGAAGCCGGATCGGTGATGCTTCAGGTCGGTAGCTTTAAGCTGCGCAAGAAACGCATTTTCCGGATGGCTCCCATCCACCACCATTTCGAACTTGGCGGCTGGAAAGAGACGCAGGTGATCACCCGCTTTTGGATTCTCTCGATCTTCTGCGCACTCCTCGGCCTCGCCACACTCAAATTACGCTAGCAAGAATATAACTTATGAAACTCAAAGGCCAAAAAGTCGTCGTTATCGGCGCGGGCGTTAGCGGCATCGCCGCCGCCCGCCTCGCCCTCTCCAAAGAGGCGGAAGTCACCCTCCTCGATACCGGCTCTCACGATAAACTCATCACTCGTGCTGCGACGCTTCGTAGCGAGGGAATCAACGTCATCACGGGTGACAAAGCACTCGAAGCAGAAACCGAAGGTTTCGCTCTCGGGGTCATTAGTCCCGGGATTGATCCATCTTGGCCGCTCGCCGCGCGCTATATGGACAAGGTGAAGGTGATTTCTGAGCTGGAATTCGCATTCCTCTATCTTTCCAAGCACACTAAGGTGATCGCGATCACCGGCACGAACGGGAAGACCACTACCACTGGTCTCATTGCGACCACTTTGAACGCATCGGGAATCGCTTGCTCTCCTTGCGGAAACTACGGCACGCCTCTCTCATCGCTTGTTGATTCGCGGCAGGTTCCCAAGGTTGTCGCAATCGAGGTAAGTTCCTTTCAGTTGGAAAAGATCGAAACATTCCGCGCGGATGTCGTCGTCTGGCTGAATTTTGCGGAAGATCACCTTGATCGCCATCCGGACATGAAGTCTTACCGGGAAGCAAAGCTTCGTGTGTTTGAGAACCTGACTAAGGATGATTTAGCCATCGTAAGAGCCGGAGAAAAAGTACCAAATCATGATGCTAAATCTATTAGCTTTTGCGGAGATCTTCGGACCAAGGCAGACTATACGGTCAAAGGCACGGAAATTTTCTACAAGAGTAAGATGGTTTGCGATATGCTGGATAGTCCGATTCGCGGGCGGCATAATGCTGAGAACGTAATGGCAACAATTGCCGCAGTGACGGCTCTCGGAGCGACTGCCGCAGACGTTCAGGAGGCACTTCCTAATTTCCGGGCTCCACTTCACCGCTGCGAACTGGTGGACACCGCAGATGATGGAACTGAATTCATCAATGACTCCAAAAGCACGAATATTCACTCCCTCGAATGTGCGTTAAACGCATTCGATGTGCCAATGGCTCTCATCGTGGGCGGAAAAGACAAAGGCCTTGATTACAAGAAGGTTGCCGCAGTCGTGAAGAAAAAGACCTGCGCTGTCGTCACCATCGGAGAGATTGGTAAAGATCTCGCGAAGTTATTCAAAGGGACCCACGTGGAAACGATGGATCAAGCGGTCGATACCGCCACGAGCCTCCTTCGTAAGCTATCGCCGAGTAGTACAGGAATGGTACTGCTCTCTCCAGGCACCTCTTCATTCGACCAATATTCGAGCTACGCCGATCGCGGCGATGCTTTCCGCCACGCTGTTGGCAATCTTATCCACAAAGAATCTCCAGACCCAATACTTCCATGAGCAGAAAGAGTAAAACATCGAATGGAGGTGTGCTTCGCACCCTCCGCGCCCGTGCCCAAAGTGTCACCATGCACGTCACCGAAGAGGACGATTGGGACACTGATGTCCCCAATGTGCGGTTTTCCCGAATCATTGGCGTCGTTGTGCTTCTCCACGTCATCGCGGTGGGAGGAATTCTCACGTTCAACCAAATCGGTAAGAAGGAAGATAACGCGGAAAGTTTCGCAGCGTCTACTCCGAAAGCGCAGCGCTCGGTAAAGCTTAGCTCAACCGAACTCGTCCCGGAAAACTCTCGTGCACCGAAGTTTGGAGATCCCGCTGTGCGGGGGCTCAAGCATCACCGAGTTTCCTCTGGGGATAACTTGATGACGATTGCTCGCCAGCACGACGTTTCTATCACTGCGCTTGAGGAAGTGAATAATTTGAATTCTGGAGCACCGCTCCACCCAGGATTCATTCTCTACATTCCAAACAAGACGATCACTGCTTCAGCTTCCAATGATGTCCAGAACGTCGTGGATAATCAAAGTCGCGGACGCGTGGTGGCAAATAATCGAGCCAGCGGATCTGGTGTCGTTCCGGTTGCGATGAATCCTGCAGTTCTTGAAGTGGATACTTCACGTGCGGCTCCGATTCCCCAGCCGACTTCACGACCTACGGTGCCTGATAGCCCAACGATTGTTCGGGAAACACCGCCGTCCGCTCCTGTACCGCCGACTGTTGCTCCGACGAAGCAGAAGGATGTGCGTGCAGTCGTGAAATATTACACCTTTCAAAAAGGTGATACCGCGTATTCGCTTGGACGCCGCTTTGGAATCAGCCATACGAAGTTGCTTCAGATGAATGGGATTTCCGATCCGCGCACGATTCAGGTGGGACAGCAAATTCGCGTCCCAATGAAAACGCAATAAGTCTGGATTTTATCTCCCGAGTGACGAAACAGCGAAAAAAGCGTATCAATGCAGCCGGCTCTGTGACCGGGCAGGTGAGTGTATTACTTCTCATCGCGCCTGTAGTTGCATTGGTGGCGCTGGGTCTTGTGATGCTCGGGAGTACTGGGGGATTCAGCGCGGAAAGTGGCTCGGATCTTTACTTTAATGTAAAGCGCCAGATTCTCTGGCTTAGTGTGGGCGGATGCGCGTGCTGTGGGCTCACGATGATTGATTATCATCTCTTTGAGAAGTTTCGCGTCCCGCTATTCGTCCTTTCAGTAGTGTTGCTGGCGGCCTGTTTTGTTCCTTTTATTGGTGAGCGGGTAAATGGTGCCTCTCGCTGGATTAGTGGGAAGGCAATCGGCCTGGATTTTTTGCGTTTTCAGCCTTCAGAGCTGGGTAAGCTCTGCGCGATTGTATTTCTTGCCGCCTGGTATCACCGGCGGGATAAGGATGAGGCGGCTGAATTTGGTGAAGGATTTTTCAGGCCGCTGCTCCTTATCGGGCTGCTCGTGCTTCTTATTGGTGCGGAAGTGGATCTTGGAAGTGCTGCGCTTGTGGTGGCTGTTTCGGTGGCCGTGATGTTTGTTGCTGGTGTCGGTATGAAATACCTTTCGGTAATGGCTGGTGCGGGCCTCGCTGGGCTGGCGTTGATGATTTATCTTATCCCAAACCGGACGGCGCGTTTAGTGGCGTTTCTCGATCTCGAAGCTCATAAGACGGATATCGGTATGCAGCAGTGGCGAGCCTTGCTCGCGCTTGGCTCAGGGGGGCTTGAAGGGCTTGGGCTTGGGCTTGGGCGACAGAAGATGGCTTATCTTCCTTTCGCGCATACGGATTTTATTTTCCCCATCATTGGTGAGGAATTGGGCATTTATTACACGCTTGGTGTGGTGCTCTGTTTCGCGCTCATTTTGGCTGCGGGATATGTGATCGCCCTTTATGCGCCAGACCGCTTTGGGCGTCTTTTGGCATTCGGTCTCACGACGGCGATTGTTCTCCAGGCTGCTCTTAATATTGCGGTCACCACGGGGACGCTGCCAAACAAAGGGCTTCCGCTTCCATTTGTGAGTTATGGAGGATCCAATTTACTTTTCTGCCTTGCTTCGCTGGGGATTATTTTGAATATCTATCGCCAGGGGACGAATCTTAGTGCGTCGTCTACGCCAAGGATCAGTAAGTCGAAGGTGACGCCGAGGCTGTGAGGGGTGGTTTTTCTTCCGCTTGGAAGTTAGCACTTTTTGTTGTCTCGCAGTGACTCGCGGAGTTCTTCCACGGTTTTCTTTAGGTCTTCAGTGGCGGTAGCGAAGCGTTTGAAGAATTTTTCACTTTCGCGATCCATGAAGATTCCAAGCATTTCGCTGGGACCCATTGCGAGATTGCGGCCATCAACGCGCACTTTGTAGGTGCCGGATGCGGTGCAGTGAGGGCGCCGGGCGCTTGCGGGGATCTCGATGCGGATGAATGGCGTTTCCGAGGTGTTTTCGAAATAGATCTCTACATGTACGGGGGGGAGGCATGCGGAGGCGCGATTGAGTATTGCGAGCTTCGCAGAATCTCCAATTTCGCAGCCTGTGATTTCGGTGCCTTGGAGGCCGTCTTCAGTGACGGTCTCGGAAACGCCGATGAGGATGGCACCGCCGGTCTCGGAATTGGCGAAGGCAACGAGGTCTTCTGAGTGCAGCCCATCGGGATGGGCTTTGAAATCGAGCTGCGAGCCTTCTTGCTGAGCAAGTAAGCGGCGGCCGCGGTTGCTGATGCCTCTGAAGGTTTGGCGGTTCAACTTGGGAGGTTCACTTTTCTAAAAATGAGCGGAGGAGGAAACCGAGTTTACCCTGGAGTTTGCGGTGGTCGGTGCCTGGTAGGGATTCGTCGGCGAGCACGGAATCCCAAATCCGAAGATTGAACTCGGTTTGGGATTCCGTAGGTGCTTCGGTGACGAGGCTCATAGCGGCCTAAGAGTAGATCTCTCCACCTTTTTCGGCAAATTCTTTGGATTTCTCTTCCATGCCGCGTTCAAGGGCAGATTCGGCGGTGATGCCTTGCTCTTCGGCGAATTTGCGGACGTCTTCAGTGATTTTCATTGAGCAGAAGGTGGGTCCACACATGGAGCAGAAGTGGGCGGTCTTTGAGGCGTCGGCGGGGAGGGTCTCGTCGTGGTAGCCGCGGGCTTTGTCGGGATCGAGTGCGAGATTGAATTGGTCTTCCCAGCGGAATTCGAAACGCGCTTTGGAGAGGGCGTTGTCGCGCTCTTGGGCTGCGGGATGGCCTTTTGCGAGGTCTGCGGCGTGGGCGGCGATTTTGTAGGTAATGACGCCTTCGCGGACATCATCACGATCTGGGAGGCCGAGGTGCTCTTTGGGGGTGACGTAGCAGAGCATGGCGCAGCCGTACCAGCCGATCATGGCAGCTCCGATGCCGGAGGTGATGTGATCGTAGCCGGGGGCGATATCGGTAGTGAGGGGCCCGAGGGTGTAGAAGGGGGCTTCGTGGCACCATTCGATCTGCTTTTGCATGTTTTCCTGGATGAGGTGCATGGGGACGTGGCCGGGGCCTTCGTTCATGACCTGGCAGCCTTTTGCCCAGGCGCGGGTGGTGAGCTCTCCTTGGACTTCGAGCTCGGCGAGCTGGGCGTAGTCGTTGGCGTCTGCGATGGAGCCGGGGCGAAGTCCGTCGCCGATGGAGAAGGAGACGTCGTAGGCGGCGCAGATGTCGCAGATGTCGTCCCAGTGGGTGTAGAGGAAGTTTTCCTTGTGGTGGGATAGGCACCATTTGGCCATGATGGAGCCGCCTCGGGAGACGATGCCGGTCATGCGGCGGGCGGTGTGGGGGACGAAGGCGAGGAGGACTCCGGCGTGGATGGTGAAGTAATCGACGCCTTGCTCGGCTTGCTCGATGAGGGTGTCCGAGAAGATTTCCCAGGTGAGATCTTCGATGCGGCCATTCACTTTTTCGAGTGCCTGATAGATGGGGACGGTGCCGATGGGGACGGGGCTGTTTCGAATGATCCATTCGCGGGTGGCGTGGATATTCTTGCCGGTGGAGAGATCCATCACGGTGTCGCCGCCCCATTTGGTGGCCCAGCGCATTTTCTCGACTTCTTCGTCGATGGTGGAGGCGACGGCGGAGTTGCCGATATTGGCGTTGATTTTTACGAGGAAATTTCTGCCGATGATCATCGGCTCAAGCTCGGGGTGATTGATATTTGCCGGGATGATGGCGCGACCACGGGCGACTTCATCGCGGACGAATTCGGGTGTGATGTGGGCTGGTGTCTGCGCGCCAAAACCCTGTCCTGGGTGTTGGTGGCTGAGTTTATTACGGGCGACTTGATCGAGGGGATTGATCTCGCTGGGGCGCGGCATTTCGTAGCCGGGAGGGGTGGTGAGGATATCGATGGCCTCTTTGGCCGAATCGGGGCGTGTGGCGGGATTCGGGTAGGTGTCGTGAATCGTCTTGAGTGCTTCCTCGCGGCCGAGGTTTTCGCGGATGGCGATGTATTCCATCTCGGCGGTGATGATGCCTTGATCGGCATACCACTTCTGGGTGACGGGGTGGCCAGCGCTGGCGCGAAGCGGTTTCCGGCGGAGGCCGGGGTATTCCTTGAGCTTGTTTTTCGCGGATTTGTTGTCGTTGTAGGTGCGAGCGTGGGTATCGGAGATGTAGCCGTTGTCTTCGGGCTTCATTTTGCGGCCGTCGTAGGATTCTACGTCTTTGCGGGCTTCAATCCATGGGAGGCGGAGGGCGGGGATGCCGTGCTCGGCATCGCCTTCAAATTCGGGGTCGCCCCAGGGGCCGGAGGTGTCGTAGACGCGGATCGGGGCGTTTGGCTCGATGGTGCCGTCGTGCTTGGTGGTGTCGGAAAGCTTCACTTCACGCATGGCGACTTTCACCTCGGGGTGGAGTTTGCCGGAGGTGTAGACACGCTCGCTATTGGGGAAGAGGGTCTCGTCGGTGGAATCGGGATTGCGCGGTGCGATCATAATAAGGGGGAGGGTAGAAACGGGAGAGGGAGTGAAACGTTAAAGGGTGAAAAAAGGCTGTGCCTGAAGCTTCCGACGGCGGCATGACCCGCTTCCGGTTTTGAGGGTTTGGTTCTCAGCCGTGGCTCCTGGAATGGAGGGCGGCACCCCTGCTTCGCCTTCAGGATAGGGAAGGGGGCGCGGGGGTGCAAGAATATCATTGCCGGGTGTCTAGGGGGCCGGTATGGAGAGGGTATCCCCCCGCTATGCTGAAGATTATCGACCGCTACATTGGACGACAGGTCGTGTTTTCGACTCTGTTTGCTGTGATGGTGCTTACAGTGGTGCTTGTGCTGGGGAATGTGGTGCAGCTGATCAATGATTTGATGAAGAGTCAGATCCCGCTGGGAGCGATTCTGAAATCGATTGCGTATCTGATGCCGTTTTCTTTGGCGTTTACGATTCCGTGGGGGTTGCTCACCGCCATTTTGCTGGTCTTTGGCCGGCTTTCTGCGGATAACGAGTTGATCGCACTGAGAATGGCGGGGCAGAGTATTCCACGGATTTGTGTGCCCGTATTCATTATCGCGGGAGCTTTGAGTGCTGCCTGCTTGTGGATCAATGCGACGGTGGCTCCTAGGGCGGAGGCGGCGATTAAGAGCACGCTTTTTAAGGCTGCGCTGGATGATCCATTAAAACTGTTTGTTGCGGATCAAGTCACTGAGACGATTCCGGGCTATAAGATCTATGTGGCGTCGAAAGAAGGGAATGAGCTTTTTGGATTTCGGATGGTGCAGACCGAGGGGATTCGCGCTCAGAAGCTCATTCTTGCCGAAAAGGTGACGGTCGATCCCAGTGAGGATGGTAGTGAGATTCAACTTGTGATGGAGAATGCTCAGTTCCTCACCACGATCCAAGAATCGAATGATCCTGCAGTCCCGACGATTAAACAGCTTTTGCCTCCCGTGGAGGAAACGACTCAGGTTATTTCGCTTGCTGAATTGATCAAGAAGTCCACTCGGCGTAGGCCGAGTCAGATGAGCACGAAGGATCTTATTGCGGCATCGAAGGATGAATCCGAGGAGCCCGGCGAAAGGAGTAGCTTCCGTGTCGAGGCTCAGAAGCGGTTTTCTTTTTCGATGGCTTGTATCACCTTTGCGCTGATTGGAGTGCCGCTTGGGATCACGGCTCAGCGTCGTGAGACTTCGAGTGGCTTCGTGATTAGTCTTGGCGTCGCTGCGATCTATTTCATGATGATCATCATGGTCGATTGGTTTAAGCAGAATCCAGATGCCTATCCGCATCTGCTTATCTGGCTGCCCAATCTCATCTTCCTCACGATTGGTGGAAGGCTGTTTTACAAACTTTCCCGCAGATAATCTGATGCCTTCTCGACTTGATCAACTCCTCGTAGAACGCGGGCTTTGCGACTCGCGGGAGCAGGCGAAGCGTCTTATCATCGCCGGTGAAGTGAAGGTGGGCGGGCATTTCGCATCGAAGCCAGCGGTGAAAGTGGCCGAGGATGCCGAGATTGAGATCCGGGAAAAACCGCCGTACGTAGGCCGCGGCGGATTCAAGCTAGCCGGTGCGCTCGATACCTTCGGGGTGGATCCCTCAGGTATGGTCTGCTTTGATGCCGGTGCCTCTACCGGTGGGTTCACCGATTGCCTTCTTCAGCGGGGAGCGACGAAAGTCTTTGCCTACGATGTGGGGACGAATCAACTCGCGTGGAAGATTCGTAGCGACCCTCGGGTGGTCGCGCGCGAGCGGTTTAATATCCGCCATATGAAGCCTGAAGATGTGGGGGAGAAGGTCGACCTCGCGGTCGGTGACCTTTCCTTCATCTCGCTCACACTGGTGCTTCCTGCGGTTTTTTCGGTGATGCGTGAGGGGGCGGAAATGGTGGTGCTGGTGAAGCCGCAATTCGAGCTCGGGCGCGAGGAAGTAGGGAAGGGGGGCATTGTGCGTGAGGAGGCGCTGCGCGAAAAAGCCGTGCAGAAAGTAAAAGATTTTGTCGTGGGCGATCTGGGGAAAGACTGGAAGGGTGTGGTGCCCTCTTCTATCTCTGGCACCGACGGCAACCAGGAATACCTCGCATGGATCAAGAACAGCAGCCCCTAACCCCCCCCAAGCGCGTCGGCCTCGCGGCAAACCCTGACAAGACGGCGGCGGGTAGTGTCGCGGCCGAGCTTATCACCGCGTTCCTTCGCGCCGGTATTCGCGTCGCCATGGACGGAAAAACCGCTGAAATCGCAGCGGGAGTTTCAGACGAAGTCGAGACCATCATTGGAGGTATCGCCGAGCTTGCCCCGGTGGTGGATATGGTGGTTGTGCTAGGTGGTGACGGTACCATGCTCGGGGCCGTCCGCGAACTCGGCGATATCGGAACCCCCGTCGTCGGCATCAATCTTGGGCGTCTCGGCTTCCTCACGAGCGCCCCATCCGGCGGAGCCGAAACCCTCGTCGCCGCCCTCGTCGCCGGTGAGTATTCGCTCAGCCAGCGCTCACTCGTCAGCGCCCGCGTGAAGCGCGCCGGACGCGCTGCCGATACCGTGCTTACCGGGCTCAATGAAGCCGTCATCAGTCGCGGTAGCGTCTCGCGTATTATTAACCTTGAGACCTACGTGAACGGCCAGTTCCTAAATCGTTTCCACGCGGATGGCCTCATCGTCTCCACTCCCACCGGCTCCACCGCGTATTCGCTCTCCGCAGGTGGCCCGCTCGTGAGCCCCGCCGCTGGCGTCTTTCTCATCACGCCCATCTGCCCCCATGCCCTGGCAAACCGCTCCTTCGTTGTCGCCGATACATCCGAAGTTGAAATCCGCCGCGAATCCCGCGCTGATGAAATCATCCTCTCCCTCGACGGCCAGACGATGACGCCCGTCCACGAAGGCGACGTTGTCATCGTGACCAAAGCACCCTACACCGTCCCCCTCGTCATGCTCCACGAGCACACCCTCTACGAAGTCCTTCAGAAAAAACTCCACTGGCACGGCTCCTCAGTATGAAAACTCTCCTTATCGCCATCGCTTTCCTCCTCCCGCTCGCCGCGCTCGCAGAAAGCCCAATCGTCTCTGCCGCCCGCTCCCAGATAGGTGTCACCACGAGTTACGACCCCTCCTACGTCAGCCTCGATTACCCCGGTGGCGACGTCCCCGAACACTGTGGGGTTTGCACCGATGTCATTGTCCGCGCTCTCAGGAAAGCGATCAATCTTGATCTGCAGAAAGCACTCCACGAGGACATGAAGGCGAATTTCTCCGCCTACCCTAAAATCTGGAAGCTCAAACGCCCAGACAAAAGTATCGATCACCGCCGCGTGCCAAACCTACGCCGCTATTTCAAGCGCAAAGGCTACTCGCTTCCCGTGAAATCCGGCACCACGCAGTATCTCCCCGGCGACCTCGTCACCTGCACCGTGCCCCCGCATCTTCCGCATATCATGGTCGTCTCCGATAAGAAAACCGCCAAAGGCATCCCGCTCGTGATTCACAATATCGGATCCGGCACCAAAGAAGAAGACCGCCTCACCGATTTCAAGATCACCGGCCACTACCGCGTGAAATAGCGACCTCTCACTCTTGCGCCCACGCCCTACCGGCATTCCTTTAATATATGGCCGATACCGATCCTCCCAAGCCGAATACGACCCCGCCCCCACCGCCTCCCGTGGTAGGCAAGCCGGTAGAGGAACCACGGCTGCCGAAGACATCCTACACCGAGCCGCCCCCGGCACCCATGGATGAGCCGGAAGAAATCGAGCTCGAAGACGAAGAATTTATCGATGTGAAAGTGGAGAATAAGCTCGTCCTGATTCTCGTGCATTTCGTTGGCCTTTTTGGAATACCTTTCTGGGGCTTTGGCAACTGGATCCTTCCGCTGCTCCTCTGGGTGACCAAGCGTAATGATACGATTGGGATGGACCGCGAAGGCCGTTCGGCGGTAAATTTCCAGATCGCAATGTCTCTTGGTACCCTCATCTTTTTCATTTTTGGATGGCTTCCATTTGGAGACTTTGCCAGTGCACTCGCCGGGCTCTTTGTCGCTCTTGTCGTGATTTACAATATCGGGATGTCCGTCTGGGCAGTCGCTATGGTCAATATTGGCAAGCCCGCGCCTTACCCGAAAATCTACGATTTCCTCGGCAAAATCATCGGACCCGAGAAGCCGGAGGAAGAACCTTCCGACCTCGCTTGACCAGTCACTAGCGTGCCGCTAGAAACAGCGTCCCATGGCAAGAAAGTCCCTCCGTCTCATCGATCTCAATCCGCCCCAGAGGGAGGCGGTGAAGCACCTCGAAGGCCCTCTCCTCCTCCTCGCTGGTGCCGGCTCAGGCAAGACGCGTGTGGTGACCAACCGCATCGCCTACATGATGACGCAAGACATCAAGGCTAGCGAAATTCTCGCCGTCACCTTCACGAACAAAGCGGCCAATGAGATGCGCGAGCGCGTCTCCTCGATGATCACGAAAAAGCAGGCCGAGGACGTGTGGGTCTCCACCTTCCACTCGCTCTGTGTGAAAATTCTCCACTCCGGGATTCACAAGCTCGGCTACAACAAGAATTTCACGATCTACACCGCCGGAGACCAGCTCGGCCTTATTCGGAAAATCATCGTCCGCAAAGTCGGTAAAAACGAAAAGGCTGAGCCAAACCGCATCCAATCGCTCATCAGTCGTTTTAAAAGTAAAGGCATCCCCGTCTCCGACGAAGAGGATTCCCTCGAAAATCACGTCTTCCGCGAATACCAGCGCGAGCTCAAAAAACTCAATGCCGTCGATTTCGATGATCTTCTGCTCTTCGCCGTAGAGCTTCTTACGAACCACGAAGATATCTACACTTTCTGGTCGCGGAGGTTTAATTATATCATGGTCGATGAGTTCCAAGATACGAATAAGACCCAGATGGATCTCGTGCGCGCTCTTGCTCGCCGACACCAAAATATCTGCGTCGTCGGTGATGACGACCAAAGTATCTACGGCTGGCGAGGCGCGGAGATCGCGAATATCCTTAATTTCGAGCGATTCTTCAAAGCCCCAAAAGTCATTAAGCTGGAGCAAAACTACCGCTCCACGACTCCGATCCTAGAGCTAGCCAACGGCCTCATTAAGTTCAATACCGGTCGTCGGGAAAAACGCCTTTGGACAGATAAGAAGAGCGCTGCCCCCGTGCGATTAATCGGGATGCCCAGCGACCGCGAGGAAGCGGAGACCATCGCCCAAGAAATCCTCGAAGACGGCGAGAAAGGCAGGGGACGTCCCTACGAAGAATTTGCTGTGCTCTTCCGGATGAATAGCCAGAGCCGAGCCGTCGAAGAGCAGATGCGTGCACTGGAAATTCCTTACCGCGTCATTGGTGGGCAGAGTTTCTTCGATCGAAGAGAGGTCAAAGATATACTCGGATACATCGGGCTTCTTGCCAATAAGAACGATGATATTGCCCTTCTCCGCGTAGCGAATTACCCCGCTCGTGGGATCAGTGATACCACGATGGAAATGGCTGCCGAACACAGCGTCGATAAACAGCAGCCTATCTTCACCTCCCTTGAAGATCCCGAATTCACCCAGTTGCTTGCTAATAAAGCACAGGAAAAAATTAAGGACTTCACCGAGATGATCCATCGCTACCGCGAACTCGCCGGGCAGCCACTCGCTGATCTTGGAGCCCTCGTACAAGAGCTTATTCGTGAGATTGATTTCATTAAAGCAATGAAGCGCACCTGCCGCACCGATGAAGAGCGCGCTTCACGCGAAAGCAACGTCCGCGAACTCGTGGAATCGGTTTACCGGTTTACCGATGACCGGCGCGGAAAAAAGAAGGAAGCCACCCTCTCAGGCTTTATGACCGCCATGATGCTCGATGATTCCAAGCGGGACACTGGCGATGATATCGAAAAACAAAAAGGAGTGAGCCTGATCACCCTGCACGCCTCCAAAGGTCTTGAATTCCCCGTAGTCTTTCTCGTCGGCCTGGAAGAAGGAATCCTCCCGCACAGTCGCTCGATTGAAGAAGATACCAAGCCGGAAGAGCGGCGCCTTCTCTACGTGGGGATCACGCGAGCCATGGAGCAGCTTACGCTAAGTTACTGCCAGACTCGAATGCGTTTCGGCCAGCTCTCTGGCTGCCAGCCAAGCAGCTTCATCCAAGAGCTAAATCCCGAGCACATGGAGATCACCACGCTTGCCCAGCTCGAAGAAGTCCCGGCCACCGAGGAGGAGACCAAGAGCTTCTTCGGGATGATGAAGGATAAGATCGCGGGCTAGCGCCGTTTCCGGCGGGCTACTTTCTTTCTAGCGGGTGCTTTTTTCTTTGCCGCTTTCTTTTTCGTAGGGCGCTTGCTTTTGCCTTTACCCTGCTTCTTTGCGGGAGCGGTTGCCTCCGTGCCAATGACTTCGAAGTCCGCACGCATTCTTTCAAAATCAACGCGCACTGGGCGAACCTCAATGAGAGTGCCGGGACCGTAGGCGCGGTTTCCGGAATCGGCGGCGAATTGTTTACGCGTCGTATCGAAGTAAAGTTCGCGGTCTTGAGGGATGTCCTTTTTGTGGACGAGCCCCTTGATGAGGTAATCCGTAAGCTCGATGAAGAGTCCCATAGGTCTGGCCTCGTGCACGATGGCCTTCATTGGTGGGGCATCCTCTTTATTTGCCTGGATCATGAGATATTCCATCTCTTTGAGGCGCTTGGTCTCGGTCTCGGCATCAGCGGAAGTCCGCTCGGAGGTAGAAATGTGTTTACACGTTTCCTCCATTTTTGCCTGCGAGGGGAGCTTAGTCTTATTGCGCGTCACCACGGCATCGAGCACGCGATGAACCACGAGATCCGCATATCTTCGGATCGGGCTGGTGTAGTGCGTGTAGTCCTCTTTCGAAAGGCCAAAGTGGCCGAGCGGTGAAGTGGAGTAGACGGCTCGCTTGAGGCTTTTGAGAAGGCCTACTTTGAGAGCGTATTCCTCGCTCATACCCCGCGTTTCCTTAAGGGCGCGCTGAAGTTCGCCGGGGGCTTCGGATAGGTTTCCGCAGGGGATTCCGTGAGCGCGGAGCATCTCGGCGTATTCTTCAAGGCGTCCCGGATCGGGATCTTCGTGGATGCGGTAGATACACGGTTTCTCCGCCTGCTTCACGGCTCGGGCGACGTGTTCGTTTGCCGCGAGCATGAATTCTTCGATGAGCTGGTGACTTTCATCGTATTCGATGCGCTCCATTTTGATCGGGACGCCAGTCTCGCGGTTCACGTGGACTTTTACTTCCGGGAAATCGAGATCAAGCGAGCCTTTGGCGAAACGGCGTTTCCTCAAGATAGAGGCCAGTTCCCATGCATCAGTGATGAGTTCGGAAACGATGTCGTTTGGATTAGGCTTTTTGAGGAGCGCGTAGGCTTGCTCGTAGCTTAGGCGGCATTTGCTGCGAATCACGGCTGCGGTGAAGCGCACGCTTTTGGTAGCACCGTCTTTATCAAAGCGAATGACGACGCAGCGGGTAAGGCGATCTTCATCGGGGACGAGGGAGCAGATGCCATTTGAGAGCACCTCGGGAAGCATGGGGATGACGCGATCGACTAAGTAGGTGGAGTTCCCGCGGATCTGAGCTTCCTTATCGAGCTTGGTTCCGGGGCGGACGTAGTGGGAGACGTCGGCGATGTGGACGGCGAGTTCCCAGCCTCCACCTTCCCGCTCGGGGAGGGGAGTGACGGCAATGGCATCATCGAAATCACGCGCATCGTAAGGATCGATCGTCATCACGAACCGGTCCCGCCAGTCTTCGCGACCAGGCTGGGTGGCATCTTCTTCGGAAACGGTATTGCCGATGGCTTTGGCCTCGGCGAGCACCTTTTGAGGGAATTCGAGCGGTAGGCCGTGTTTGTAGATCACCGCCATGATATCGACTCCGGCGGCGGCTGGATCGCCGAGGTTTTTCACAATGTGGCCAATCGCGCGCACATCCGCGTCTGGCCAATCTTCGATGGTGCCTACTACGAGGTCGCCATCTTTGGCTCCCTTGGTGAATTCCTTTGGAATGCGAATTGGGCTGGGGAAGCCCGCACCGTCAGTTTGCACGGAAGTGTGTTTTCCATCGACTTTGAATTTTCCGGTAAACCGCTTTCCGCTGCGCGTGAGCACTTTGAGTATGCGGGCATCGAAGGTGACTTCCTCCTTCTCTTGCTGGCGTTTTTCTCGGGAACCGCGCTCTTTGCGCTTATCTTCCTTACCGCCTTTGCCGCGGAAGCGTTTTTCCGGCGGTCCGCCTTCGGTGAGGCGCGCGGAGACGATGTCATCAGGGAGGGCGTTTTTGGTCTGCCGATTGTGGACGAAAAGCCGATCCTGGGGGGAGCCGGTTTCGCGCTCAAGCATTTCGAGCGCAGGAGCATTGTCTGGATCAGAGAGATCGATGTAGAGATAGCCGTGCCCATCGAAGCGGAAGGTCATTTTTCCGGTGACGACTTGCTGGGCACTCGGCTTCCGAGCCTTGCCGGGCTTGCGGCCACTTTCGCGTTTCGAGCGCTTTTCGTGTTTCGCACCTTTTTCCCGCTTGGGATTTTTAGAGGCTTTCTCGAATTTTTCAGGTTTGGCGACCTCGCGGTTGCGGAGGGCGTAGCGCTTACTATTTACCTGGAGGATTTTGCCCTTCTTTTCGAGGGCGTTGATCGCTTCGCGAAGTGTGCTGCGCGCCTCGGTGGACAGCCTCATTTCACGGGCGAGTTCGGTCTTCGTCATCGGCCGGGAGTCCGGCGAAGCAAGAAGGGATAGGAGTTTACGCGAAAGCGTAGATGCGGTGGGCGTACCACCAGATTTGGATGCCGACATGGGCGTATTGTATGTATTGGGACAAAAGATCCGGCAATGCTCTCCACAAACACTCACGTAGAAAAACCCTCGTGGTCAGCCCGACGGGGGCGACAGGGCGGAGGCTCCCGGATCGGGATTAACCTAAGAATAGCGGGTAAATGGCGTTTTACAAGCGGAGGCCACTATGATTCCTTGCGGTGGAAACCAAAAAGACCGAACCCCATTTCTACATCTCTATGAAACTCTCCTTTTCCCACCCCTCTCGTCGCTCTCGGAAGCGCGGATTCACCCTCATCGAACTTCTCATCGTCATCACCATCATCGCGACGCTTGCTGGGCTTTCGTTTGCTGCGTTTACTGCGGTGCAGAAACAGGCGAAAAAGACTGAGACATTGGCAATGATCAGCGGAATCAAAAATGGTTTGGCGAATTACTATAATGAATACGGCAAGCATCCGGTGCCTAATGGTGGTAAATCAGCTCGAGAGGTGCCGATTAAGCTCAAGGGGTCGATTCTCGCGATTCTCATGGGAACCGATGCTGGCAGGAAATTCAATCCACGGAAGATCAGCTTCCTTGAGCCAAAAGAGGCGAAAGACGGTTTCAATGGTGTGGTATGGGCTGGCAAAAATCCAAGTTCTCTCAATGATCCGTGGGGCAACCCTTACATGATTCTTTTGGATGCAAATTACGATAAAAAGGTGCGCAACCCAGACGAAAGCAAAGAGACCGAATCCCAGTTTGTGAACCAAAGTGCTCTCGTGTGGTCGATGGGACCCGATGGTGATGATGGGGCGAATACGGATCCCGGCGTGAGCGTCTGGAAAGACAATCCGAAGAGTTGGTAAAGCATTTTACGCAAAACGCCCGGCAGCCGAGATGGCTGTCGGGCGTTTTTTATTGTTTAGTTGTCGGTGGTGATGGCGTTGGCCAAGGCTGTGTCGCTTTTCAGTAAAAGTAGATGTGAGATATTGAGCCGATTTTCTGAGATGAGGTGGCAGGTGCGTTTTGCTAGCGGGAGGAGCGCGGGATTGGCCATTCGTTTGGACCAGTTGCGGTATTTGTGTAGTGCGTAGAGGCAGATGATCCAGGCTGCTCCACCAGTATAGACCGCTCCCGTATCGGCGAGGATTACGATCTCGCGGCTGGGATCGAGCTCGGGAAGTGTGGGGCAGAGTTGAAGTGCCCGTGGGTTTTGGTAGGCGACAAAGGTCATTGGGATGAACTGTGGCTGAAGTGCTACCCAAGCTTTTACCTTCGAGCAGAGCCCGCAGTTTTGGTCGTAGAAGACGAAGAGTTGCTTCATGGCTAGAGATTGAGGGCAGGGGGTTCTACGTGGGTGGTGGGAGCTACCGGTGGGCATTCGCGTGGAGCTGGCTCAAGAGCTCGGCGGCGGAGCCTATTGAAGACGTAGATATTGAAGAAGTGCATTGCTCCAAGGGCGAGCAAGACGACGCCGACTTTCTGGCTCAGTGCTTCAAAAACGGCTTGGGTATTATCGATGTCGTAGCCCACGCGGAGATAGAGCGTGACAAATCCGATATTCATTAGGTAAAACCCCACCACGAGAAGGTGATTCACACTATCGGCGAGTTCTTTGTTTCCCTTGAAGCAATCAATGAGGAAGACGTGCCCATTACGGAAGAGCGTGCGCGCGACCCATACTGTCACGGTGACGCTGATGAGGAGGTAGAGGGTGTAAGTAATAAGGGTGGGTGTCATTGGCGTGGTGTTGGTTGTTTAATGAGGTGGTAGAAAGTAATGGCGATAGAGAGGCCATAAGGGAGGAGGAAGCAGATCGGCCAGATGCTTTCTTCGAGTATTCCCACGATCGATCCGAGAAGCAGTGGGGGGAATATTCCGGCATAGATTGCCATCTGCAGGGAGATGAGGTTCATCTTCTTTGCTGCGTGGTAGCAGGGGATTCCAAAGATGAGCATGAGGAATGAAGATACGATAAGCGCCCAAAAGCTGATGATAGCGATGCCTGCAAAATAATCGCTAATGCTAGTGGGGTGTTGTGATTCGAGGTTCCCATAAGTTGTGTACACCGTTCCAATAATGATGGTTGTTGGAATAACCGTGAGGACGGCTAGCGCGCTCGCCTTTAGGTTGCGTAATTTGGCGTATGGATGAATTGGGTCGGGTGGGAAAATTTTCATCGATAGGAATAGGGCTAGTGAATTGCCGCTGCTGGCCTTGGCGGGAGTTGCTTCAGGGCTTCGGCGATTTCTGCATTGGTGTGGCCGAAGAGTTGCTCGGGGAGGGTGTGTCTTCCGGCGGCTAGGTGGGTGCAGACTTTTTCGGCGAAGCGGGTGAGGCCGGGAGTGGCGAGGAGCTTTGCCCAGCCTCGGAATTCGGGGAGGGCGTGGAGGCAGAGGATTCGCGTTTCGTTGGTGAGATCGTTTCCTGTGGGTGCGAGGGTGATCGGTGCTTGCTGCTCTTGCCTCATGAGCCATTCGGCGAAGAGGGGGGCGGGCTTGATGGTGATGGGCTGGGGTGTTTTGGGGAGTTTCATCTAAATGGTTTGTGTTCGTGGTGGTTGGTGAGGAGAAAGCGAAGGACCTCGAGGGCGGTTTTGAGGGAGTGAATTATCTTCTTCATATTATTGTATTTTCAGTAATAAATGAAAGTTTGGGGCAAAAAAAGGGAAGTTAGGAGATGAAGCGGGCGGCGACTTTGAGGATTTTGGATTGCTCGGTCTTCGCGGCGGATTCGAGGGCGCGACCGGAGAGGGAGACGAAGTCGCGGAGCTCAGTCATTTGGGCATGGAAGGCTTTAGATTCTTTGTCTTTGAGATCCTTGGTCTGATCGCTGCAGCTCTTGAGAATTTCGAGGGCGGGCTCGATTTCACGGCGCTTGCGCTCGCGGGCGATGGTGCAGGCGATTTTCCAGACGTCTTTTTCGGCTTCAAAGAATTCTTTGCGCTCACCTTTTTTGATGACGCTGCGAATGAGCGTCCAGCCGACGAGCTCGCGGATGTTGCCATGGGCATTGCCGCGGCTGATTTGAAGCGCTTCCATGATTTCATCAGTGCTCAGCGGGCGAGTGCTGGTGAGGAGGAAGGCGTGGATCTGAGCCATCGTCCGGTTGATACCCCAGGAACTTCCGAGTGTGCCCCACCCGGCGATAAATTCATCGCGGGCGTCTTGGAGGGGAGTCGTGGCTTCCATTACTTTCAGTATATTCTGAAAGTAGGAGAAATGCAAGCGCGAAGGGAATGTTTTCCGTGCTTTCGCGCTTGCTGGGTTCTTTTTAGCCGGCCATGAGGGTTTCGATTTCATCGGGATCGACGGGGATGCTCGCCATGAGGTCGATATTGGTGTCTTTTCCGATGACGATGTTGTTTTCCAATCTGATTCCGATGCTTTCTTCGGGGATGTAGATTCCGGGTTCTACGGTGAAGACCATGCCGGGGGTGATGGGCTTTGTGGTGTCGCCTACGTCGTGCACGTCGAGGCCGATGTGGTGGGAGGTGCCGTGCATGAAGTATTTTTTGTAGAGCGGCTTGTCTTCATCTTGTGCGTCTACTTCGGTGCGGTCGAGGAGGCGGAGGCCGATGAGCTCGGATTCCATGAGCTTGCCGACTTCTTTTTGGTAATCGGCGATGAGGACGCCGGGGCGGAGCATCTTGGTGGCTTCGTCTTTTACTCGGAGGACGGCTTCGTAGACGGCGCGCTGGCGGGGGGTGTAGCGGCCGTTTACTGGGATGGTGCGGGTGAGGTCGCTGTTGTAGCCGGCGTAGTTGGCGGCGCAATCGAGGAGGAGGAGGTCGCCGTCTTGGCAGGGGGCGTGGTTGGTGACGTAGTGGAGGACACAGGCGTTTTCGCCGGAGGCGATGATGGGCGCGTAGGCGAATCCATCGGATCGGTGGCGGAGGTATTCGTGGATGAGCTCGGCTTCGATTTCGAATTCGTGGACTCCGGGCTTCACGAAGGGGAGGAGCCTGCGGAAACCGCGTTCGGTGATTTCGCAGGCTTTGAGGATGAGGGCGATCTCGGTGTCGGTCTTGATGGCGCGGAGCTGCTCCATGAGGGGGGCGATTCGGCGATAGTCGTGGAGGGGATAGTTGCGCTGGGTCTCACGAATGAAGCGGAGGTCGCGGGTCTCGACGAGGTCGGCGGCGCGGGCGTGCTCATTGGTATTGAGGAAGACGTGCCCGGCTTGCTTCATGAGGAGGCGGAAGAGGGGCTCGAAGGAATCGAGCCAGTGGACTTCCTGGATGCCGGAGGCGGCGCGGGCGGTTTCCTTGGTGTGTTTTTTGCCTTCCCAGCGGGCGATGTTGTCGTTGCTTTCGCGGAGGAATAGAATGGCGCGGTGCTTCTCATCGGGGGCGTCGGGGAAGAGGATGAGGAGGGTCTCTTCTTGGTTGATTCCGGTGAGGTGAAAGAGGTCGTTGTTTTGGACGAAGGCGTGGGTGCCATCGGCGTTGGTGGGGAGGATGTCGTTCGCGTTGAGGACGGCGATCGCGCGCGGGGGGAGGAGTTTCGCGAGGCGGGTGCGGTTTTCGATAAAAAGTTCGGGAGTGATGGGGGCGTGGCGCATGGGGGGAAGAGAGGAAAGGTTTAAGGTTTAAGATTTAAGTTTTCGGGCTCCGGTTTTGGGGCTCCGCCTATGGTGCTGGGGCGAAGCTTTGTTGCCCAGACGTAGCGGGTAAAGAGAACTTTGATTGCGGCTGTGAGGGGGACTGCGAGGATGGATCCGAGGAGGCCTCCAAGGAGGGTGGACCAGAAGAGGACGGAGAAGATGATGGTGAAGGGGTGAAGGCCTACGGAGTCGCCGACGATTTTGGGGGCGATGAGGATTCCATCGAGATTGTTTACGGCTACGAAGACGATGGTGACGACGAGGGGGAGAACCCACCATTCGCTGGAGCCATCGATGAAGCCAAGGATTCGCCAGTCGCCTGATTGTGCCTGGACGGTGGCGATCATGAGGGCGGGGAGGAAACAGATGAGGATTCCGATGTAGGGAATGATTCCAAGGATGCCGACGAGGAGACCGATGAGGAGTCCAAATTTGAGGCCGATGAGGGTGAGAAGGACGGCGGTGATGAGGCCATCAATGAGGCTCACGAGCATTTGCCCTCGGAAGAAGGCGATGAGGTAATCGTTGATTTCCTTGAGGGTGGCGACGACTTCGACTTTAAACCGAGAGGCGCGGATTGGGAGATAATCGCTCCAACGTTCTTGAATTCGCGGCGCTTCCCGGAGGAAGAAGAAGAGGTAAATCGGGACGACGAGGAAGCCGAGGATGAAGCCGAAGGTTCCGAGGAAACCTCCGACGCTGCCGCGGACGAATTTGAATCCTTGTTTCGCGAGCTTCGGGTATTGATCCGAGAGCAGTGTGCCTATTTTGGCGAAGGGTGAGGGTGGAGAGGTTTTGGAAATGTTGAGATCGGCATCAAGAGTCTTGGGAGAGGCGAGGACGATGGGTTCCGGGGCGGGGGGTGGCTCTTCTGCCGGGGATTCTTTGGCAAGGGCGGGGTCGTTTTCATTGGATGGAGAAAAGGCGGCGATGCGCTCGAGCCATTTATTGATAAAGTCGGAGCGTTTTTCGATTGTCTGCTCGAACTTCAATTTAATTGCGGGGAATTCGTCTGCGAGCGTGCCTGCCTGGCGGACTCCCGTACCCACGACAAAAGTGAGCAGCGCCGAGGCGAGTACCATGAAGACGGTAAAGACGAGGGTGCCGGCTTTTTTTGGCTCCATGCCGCGCTCCTTGAGTTTCCGCACTAGCGGATAGAGTAGGTAGGCGAGGACGCCGGCGACGGCGAATGGGATGAGGAGGGGTTGGAGGTAGCCTAGTACCCAGGTACCAAGCCAGATCGCCCCGACCGCAATCGCTCCGGTGGTGACGGTAGCGAGTGCCGTAAGGGCGATCCAAAGAGTGCGTTTCTGTGAGCGGGTAGGATAGGAGGATTGCACGTCGAGATGATGCCGCGTGCGCCCGGTGGGGGGAATTCCTTTTTTAACTAAATTTTCTAACCACTTCTATGAAACTTTATGAGGCGAGGGCGATGCCCTGCTTCTTGACCTTGCGGTAAGGGCTTGCGGTGGCGACACCGCTGCCGGGCTGGAGGAATTCATCGGCTCCGATGAATTCTTCGGCGAATGCGAGTTCCCATGAGTGAACTTCGCCTGCGAGGTGGCGGGGGAGATCTTTGCGATTGGCCAGGGCGGTGCCGAGCGACATGCCGTGCTCTTCGAGCATTTTGAGGGCATCGGTATCGAATTCTGGCATTTCGACTTCTACGCAACCGAGGTAATCAAGGGCTTTGGCGGCTTCGCTGTGCTCGTAGGCGGCATCGATATCAGCGGTCATTGGAGTGTGGACGACGATGTAATCGGCATCGTCATTAAAGACTTCGGCGATCTCGACCATTTTTTCGTATCCTTCGGCTTCTTCATTGGCGGGGATGACGATGGTGAGCTCTGCTTCGATTTCGCTGAGCACGTTGCCAATTTCTTCTTCCTGGAAGATTTCACCGAGCACGGCGGCTCCGCCGTCGGAGTGGAGGTCGAGAATCACAGTGCCCCATTTGTCGAGCATGCTGATGAAATCAGAGGCGGTGACGCCATCGTTGAGATCAAGAAGGGGCTCGCCTTCGCGGGCAGGCCCGGCGTGGACATCGGTGGCAACGATTTTATTTTTGATGCCTTTGCGAATGAGGTATTCGGATAAAACGTGGGTCGTAGTCGTCTTTCCGGCTGCTTCGAAGTCGTTGGCGATGAGGATTAGTTTTTTCATGTCGGCTTGGGGGGTGGGTTGAGGTTTTCCGTAATGGTAAATACTGAAATTATAAAACAAAGGCAAGCTTAAATTTCATATTTTTTATAATTTTAATATTAACGAACTTATTTGTGACTTTTTTGTTATTGCTTCCTGCAGTCGATTTGAGGGGGTGGGGCGTATACCAGTGGGAATAACGCTATAAGCGTGCATTTATATGTCTAAATACTATAAAAATTGAAAAAATATGCAATAACAATAGTCGGAGCTGGGCTTTCGGGGCTTGCTTGTGGGCGGAGACTGCAGGGTGAGGGGATGGATGTGAGGGTGGTGGAAAAATCCCGGAGTTTCGGTGGGCGGTGCGCGACGCGGCGCTGGGGGGATCATGTGGTGGATCACGGGGCACAGTATTTTACGGTTTCCGCGCAGCGGTTTCGCGATCAGCTGGATGATGTCTTGGAGCGATCTGCCCTTCGGAAGCTCAGTGGATCTGTGGTGGATGCGTGCTCTGGCGCGGAGATTCCTGCGAAAAGTGGGGAGCGCTATTATTATGCTCCGGGAAACAATCGAATGGGGGCGGCGCTGGCGGATGGGCTGGATGTGCGCCGGGAAACCTTGGTGGAATCGATCGTTTCTTCAGGTGATGGAGGATGGCGAGTCGCGGGTGAGCGGTGTGATGCGGTGGTCGTGACGTGTCCGTGGCCACAGGCGGCGGCGCTGCTTGGGCGAGATTCTGCGGAGGTCGAATATGTGCCCTGTCTTACTGGCTTTTTCGAGTATGAAGGCGTGTGGGAGGGAGTGGCGGCTAAGCGCTATGCCGTGATGGCTTCTTCGAGTGATGATCCACTTTCTTGGAGTGCCTGCGAAAATTGGAAGGAGGGACGGGTGGCTGCGGGGAAAACGGTATTCGTGGTGCAGATGTCCGAGGGCTTTAGCCGAGAGTTTTATAAGAAAGAGCGGGAGGTGTGGCTGGCGAAGGCGCGGTCGCTGCTAGAGGCTCGCTGGGAGATTGGGGGGAAAACTCTGGGCGCTACTTTCGCGCATCGCTGGGGATATGCGCGGCTTGGTGAGGGGGCGAAGCGGCTTCCTGCCGGTGAGGTGGAGGGAATGCCAGGGTGCTATCTTGCCGGTGATGCCACTTCGGGATCGCGTGTGGAATCGGCTTGGCTGAGCGGGCTTGATGTGGCGGATCAGATTCTGGCAGGTGCGTGAAATTACGCGGCTTCTACGATGGTGCCTTCCGCCGTTTCTTGCTTGAGTCGGAGCTGGCCGCAGGCGGCATCGATATCGTGACCTTTTTCGCGACGAAGGGTCGCGACGACTCCGCTTGCTTTGAGTTGCTCTAGGAAGCTTTCCTGTCGGCCTTCAGAGGGGCGTTCCCATTGGAGGCCTTCTACTTTATTGTAGGGAATGAGATTTACTTTGGCGCGATTGCCCATGAGGCGGGCGCGGGCGGCGAGTGCGGTGGCGTCTTCGGGGCGGTCGTTGATCCCGGCAATGAGGATGTATTCGAAGGTGATTTTTTGTTTTCGGGCACCGGCCCAGACTTGAAGGGCATCGAAGAGGGTATCGAGCGGGTACTTGGAATTGACGGGCATGATCTGATCACGCACTGCATCGGTGGCTCCGTGAAGTGAGATGGCGAGCCTGATTTGCTGGGGGAGCTCGGCGAGCTTTTTTATCTGGGGGGCGAGGCCGGAGGTGGAGACGGTGATGTGGCGGGCTCCGATTTCGAGACCCCAGTGGGAATTGAGGATCTCGATGGCGCGGGTGAGGTTTTTCAGGTTTGCTAGTGGCTCGCCCATGCCCATGAAAACGAGGTTGTCCACCCGGTCGCCGGAGATGCGTTCGATCTGGATGACTTGCTCGACGATTTCTGCGGCCGTGAGATTTCGGGTGAAACCTGCGAGCCCGCTGGCGCAAAATTTACAGCCGTAGGCGCAGCCGACTTGGGAGGAGATGCACGCTGTCCGGCGGTCTGCTCGGGCTCCGTGGAATGAGACGGAGGCTGGGATGAGCACGGTCTCTACGTAGCGGCCATCGTGAAGGCGGAAGAGGAATTTTTGGGTGGTGTCTGCCGAGCCTGTTTTTTGCGAGAGTGTTAGGTTTTGAATCGGGTGCTCGGCGGCGAGTGTTTCTCGCAGGTTTGCGGGAAGATTCGTCATCTCATCGTAGGACGCGGCGTGCTTCTTGTAGGCCCACTCTAAGATCTGAGTGGTGCGGTATTTTTTTTGGCCGTGGGTCTCTAGCGACGCGTGAAGTTCGTCGGGAGTGAGGGAGAAAAGTGGAGTGGGCACGGTGCTTACTGTTTAAGGAACGATTCCATGTCGCGCCAGAGTTTATCGAAAGAGGGCGAGTTTTCACGGCAGAGCGCAAGATCAAACTGTGCGGCGAGCGCGGGCTGGTCTCTCATCTCACTGTATCGAGGTGGGAATGAACGTTTCTTGAGCCATTCTTTGGCACCTCGAATTGATTCGGGATCCACGGGGATTTCTAAATCTTTCGGCAAGCCCCGCTTTCCGGAAAGCGAATTTGCTGAGGCGATGAACCAGTTTTCAAATTCGCAGCATGCCATATTTACGAAAGTTGGTCTAGGCTTTACCCTACTCCTAAAAAAATTCAATAGGGTGGGGGCCTCTTGAGCAGGACAAGAGCGATCTGCATCAAAGACGAAAAGCACACCGTCTTCCGGTTGAAGGCATCGGGCAGAGGCTACAGCAATTGCATCGTTACGAGCATCGCAATCCACCAGTAGCTTCGTTCGAGGAAGCCTGATGGGGCGTGGGATGTCGATATACCTGTCTGGAGCGATTGCCGTGAAAATCCGCTGCAATAGTATGGGGACTGCAATAACATCGGCATGTCCTTCGACTATGGTTACAAGCCTCATTAACTGTGAGCGGGAAGTAATTGACCCATTCGGAGAAGCTCTCCGGGAGTCGTGAGATCGTCGATAACACACTTTGTTCCGACCTGATCTAGCGGCCGTAGTTGGGTGGCTCCGTATTCTTCAGAGACAACAATGATTGATTCGGGAGAGATGCCTTTCCTATCTAATAATTCGGGGCTGTGACTCGTGACCAGGATTTGGCAAAGAGCACTAGCTTCTTCCAGAGCATCGTAAATTGCTGCTGTTGCCGCGGGATGAAGTGCAATCTCTGGTTCTTCTATAGCGATAAGTGATGCGTTTTGTGATTGATCTTCATAGTTTTGGGAGAGGGCGACGAGGATTGCAATAGCCCGGAGTGTTCCGTCTGACATGCTACTGCCGAAGAAGAGGCTTTCTGTATGTCCATCTCCTAATCTCTTCATAAGAGCCAATGTCTCGTCTCGTCCGGTTTGGTGCGCAAAGATCGTTGAGATTCCGGGAGTAATGGCTGAAAGAAAATCTAGAATCCTATCCTTCTGAAGCTTAGTGAGTTTTGCGAAAATGCTGGCAGCATTTCCTCCATCAGGGCGAAGTCGATGATGAGTGTCAACAGGGCGAGAACCTGCAATTACGACGGGACTGAAATTGTAAACCCTCATTGAGCAGATCGCATTGAAAATAGGCGTAAAGGAATCGTCGCCGGAAATTCTTATTAGTGAAAGTCGGTCATGCTGCAGCTTCGGGGGCGAAGTGATCGTTGATTCAGCTATTATTCCGGCGTCAACCGAATAGAAAGAACTCTCAGATAATTCTTGTGAGGTAATGCTGCATTTTTCGTGGTAGATTACGGTTTCGCTCTGCTCGTTGAGGCCAACAGTTACAGAGAATTCCCCTTTGGTTGAATCCGGGAGAGCGAAGTCAAAAGCAATGGAAAACATTGAATTTGGTATCCCGTCTTTATTAGAGATTTCAGATACCCCACCCCGTGATCTGACTGCATAATCTAAGGAGATATTTGCTGCATCAGCAACGAATTCGAGAGCATCAAGGAAGTTGCTCTTCCCTGAGCCGTTTGCTCCGACGAAAAAATTGAGCGCACCAAGTTCCACATCGCACTCGGCGATGCTTTTGTAGTTTTTGAGGCGGACGCGTCGGATGAAGATGGAGGATCGCACAGTGTTGGAAGATTCGGGCTGATGAGGCGCTTGTCAAAACCGCGCCGCTGGGCATGGGTGGGGAATGATGACGGATGATGATCGACGGTTTCTCGCAGAGGCAGTGAAAGAGGCGGAACTTGGTTGGGCGGAGGGGGGAATTCCGGTTGGGAGTGTGCTGGTGAAGGATGGTGAGATCCTCGGGCGCGGGCATAATAGGCGTCAGCAAAATGGGAGTGTGACGCTCCATGGTGAGATGGATGCGCTAGAAAATGCGGGCCGCTTGCGAGCGGATGTTTATAAAGGCTGCACGATTTATACGACGCTTTCTCCGTGTCCGATGTGCTCGGGGGCAATTCTTCTTTATCAAATTCCGCGCGTGGTCATGGGGGAAAATGTGAGTTTCCAGGGAGATGAGGAGCACCTTCGAGCAAAGGGGGTGGAACTTGTGCTTGCTGATGATCCTGCGTGCAAAGCGCTGATGGCGCGGATGATGGCGGAGAGGCCGGAGCTGTGGGCGGAAGATATCGGTGTCTAAACTTGGCCTTTTTTCTTCCAGGAGTAAGCACTTCGCTCGGGGTCTTTGATCTCGATCCATTCGGAGGGGTGGGCATTGCGGGCGCGGATCTGCCATTGCTCTTCTTGGATTTCGGAGAGGAGGACGTTACGATCTGTGGCGAGGCGGCGCATGAGGAATTGGCGGTCGGCATTTTCGGCTTCGACGATGTTTTTCACGTAACTTGCTTCAAATCCTTGGGGCACTTCGCGAACGGTGAGAAGACCTCGGTGATTTTCGCCGATGGCTTGGTTGTTTTTTAGATTTTGAATCTCTCCCATGCGGTTTCTCTGGCGCTCGATGGCGGCGTCGTATTCGGCGGCCTGGGCGGTCTCGGAGGGTTTTTCCCCGGCGTGTTGGTAGACATCGACGCGCATCTTGATGTCGATGGGGTCGATTTTGATTGGCGTTTTTGTGCCGATGTCGATGGTGGGTAGCTGGCAGCTGGCGAGCGTGAGGGAAAGGAGGGGGAGAAGCCGGTTCATGGTGTGGAGCTGATAGTGGGTGGACGGAAGCGGACGTCGTGGGATTCAATTTCAATTTTACGCAGGCCGGAGGGGCCTGCGAGTTCGACGAGGGCGGTGCCTTCGTAGCCGCTCGTGGAGATGTCGATTGTGGCTTTTTCGTAGGCGAATTGCTGAAGCATATCGAGACCTACTGCGGCAAGTTGCTTGGTGAGTGCGGGTGTTTCTGGGGAGAGGTTTTCGACGAGTTCGGCGAGTGCTAGGATGTCGATATTTCCGGGTGTTTTGGAATTGAGCTTTGCCTGCATTGTGAGGTGATCGAGAGTGGCGAGATCGCCTTGCGCGATGACTTCGGCATCTGCTGTGCCGGTCATATTTACGGCAGTCGGTGTGAGCGCGGTGGTAAGTGGGGAGAATTCGATTCCGGTCGCGGTGACCCAGCCATCCCAGGACCAATTTTGATCGAGGTAGAGGTTTACCGCGCCTTTGGTGTAGCTTCCGTAGGCGTAGCCGCCAAACTGGGCGTAAACGCCGTCTTGATTGTAGGTGACGGAAAGGTAGGCGTCGGTGAGTTCGAGTTGCTCGAAGATGATGCGGTCGGCTTTGAGGGTTTCAACGACGTTGGAGATGTTTTGTCCGATGGGGAGATTGAAGTCGACTTCGCCGGAGAGGCCGAGGATATCGAGTTCGAGGTCGAGATTGAATGCGTTGAGCGGATAGTCGCCTTTTGGGATTGAAATGCTGACTAACTTACTATCCGGAGAATTTGGATCGGCGATATCGAAGGAGAGCTGGCCGTCAATGAACCTGGTGCGGCCAGCAAAGGGGAGCGGTCGAAGGCCGGGTGTGGGGCGTCCTTTTGGTGCGAGGATGAGTGAGCCGTCGATTGCTTCGATGTTTTTTACAGTCCAACCGCTCGCTTGGGATGGTGGTGTTGATTGGGGGCTGGTGGGTTGTTTCTGGAAAAATTCGACATACCAGAAAAGATGTTCGCCGATATAGAGTGCGGGGCGCAAGACTTCTACGTTTTCAATTTCTTGCCTTACTAGGCCGCCGAGAGTGAAGGTGACGGCGAGCTCGCCAAATTCGATGACGGGGATGAGGGGGTTTAACTTAGAGGCGAGGGTAACTTGCGAGAGGGTAAGTTGTTGCGATTTTTCAGAAGTGGTAAGCCCTTCTCGAGAGAGGGGGAGGTCTTTGATCTGGGTATTAATTGCGAAGGGGAGGGGAGGGAGTCCGGGAAGAATATCGGAAAGGATGGCGTCGCTTTTGGAGATCGAAAATATGCCGAGCGTCCATGGTTTTGATGGAGCGGTTTCCGCCGCAGGTGGTGGGGAAACTGTGGGGGGGGCTAGATAGTCGACAATGTGATTACTGATCGTGGTGTGGGCTCCGGATACCGCGATGGAGTCGACGTGGTGGGTGTCGAGGATCGTGGTCGGATCGAGGGTGATGTCTACTTTGGCGATGTAGGCGAAGGGTGGGGTTTCCGGCTTGGCGGTGGCTGCGGTGACGTTTGCGATGCTGAGTGTGCATGTGGTGTCGTCGGTGGAGGTGGCTGTGAGCGTGCCGGTGAGTGCGGGGCGTCCTTCGAGTGGTGAGGGGGTGGTGGCGAAGCGGCCTTCGGTGATTGTGAGATCGTGGAGGGTGGCGGGGATCTGGGCGTCGGGAGTGAGCTTGAGGAGTGTGCTGGCGGTTTCGAGCGAGGCGGTGCCGAGGTCTTTGGGGAAGCGGATTTTCGTTTGTGAGAGGCGGAGTCCTTGTTTCGTGGGGGAGCTAGCCTTTCCGTTTTGGTAGGTGAGATGGGATAGGTCGAGGTGGGCGCTTGTGAAGACGTCACCAATTTCGGGGAGGGATTTTAGGGTGATATCAATGGCGGCAGATCCGGAGGCAATATGGATTGGGGGAATGCTTGGAGGGGGAGTGCCTGGAGATTCGGTATTAGTATTTTCGTAGGTGTAATTAAATGTGCCGCCGGGAAGATCGAGATTGCTGAGAGTGATGGCTTCTGAGGATAGTGACCAGTCGGTGACAAAGGAATTGAGCGTGAGATTCCGAATGGGGGAGCCGTCGAGGCTCAGGGTGCCGGAACCGATTTTGGAGGTGGGGGAAAGGGTGGCGGCAGTGGCTGTGAAGTCGAGCGGGGCGAGCGCATCTGGTAGGGTGGCTGTGCCGGTGATCGTGAGGGTCTTTAAGGTGGGAGCCGGGAGGAAGTCGATGGTGGTGGATGCTTCGGAAACGGAAATGGTCGTTTTGTCGGCAAGTGTGGCTTCGGTGTTGGTGATCGTGAGTGTTTGATCTTCCGCTATAAGTTGAGAACCGGCTAGGCGGATGTCGGAGCCCTCGTAGGTGATCACGGTAGAGATAGCGGTGCCATCTGGAAGCTTGGCAGAAATTTTGGCGTCGGCGATGGCGATTCGTCCAAGCGTGAGGCCTCCGGCGGCTGGAGGAGGGGGAGGGGGAGGGGAATCGCCGGGAGTTTTTGTGGGCGCCTGGAAGAGTGCCGTAGGAAGTGCGGCGCTGAGACCGTCGATTTCGATGGATTCAATGTGGAGTCTACGCAAGCCATCGACATCGAATGTCGTGGTGACGGTTTTAGCGGAAGCTATAGGGGCGGTGTGATTCGGTGCCGAAATGGCGACGTCCTCGAATGCAATGCCGTGGAGGCCAAGAAAACGGGTTTTTCCGGCGTCGATTTGGTAGGGGGCAGCTGCACGCTCCAGTGCAGCCATGAGGAGGTCGGCACGGTAGAAATACGCAACTGTAGCGATGGCGGTGAGGAGGAGCGCGAAAATCGCGCCCGTGATGAAGAGGCGCAGCAGCCATCTGCGTGCGCGGCTCCTGCGCGGAGCTGTTTCTGGGCGATCAGCTACGCTCGCCACCGGTGGAGCGGGATCTGCCCGTAATCTCGATGAATGATTCAGCTTCATCACCGCCGTGGCGGGCGCGCATCCGGAGTCCATGCTCGTGGGCAATTGCCCAAAGTAATTGGCGTCGTGTAATGCCGAAGCTTTCGATGTTCACCAGTTTACCGGTATCGGGGAGGTTGGTGATTTTGTAGTTGAGGTCGGCAAAGACGGGTTGGGTGAAGACGTCTTTAACCGGGGTGTCGATCATGTAGACCTCCACAGGCGTATCGAGCCAGGTATTGAGCGGCTCATAGGTGTTATAGAGAAATTTCTGTGGCACCACTGCCAGCGGCGCGGAGGATTGCCGCTCACTTGTAGGGACAATGGTCTCACAAGAGGTGAGGCATCCGGCAAAGATCGAGGCAAGGAGGAATGGGATCGGGCGCATAGCAGGGTTAGACTAGGTTAGTGGGAGAACGTTGCAAAAGAATCCTTAACATCGCTTAAAGATCTTGATTTTGCCCGATGGCTCCCTGCACACGCTGTCGTTCACGGAATATCCGAGGTGTCGTTTCGGTGCGCGTGTCCACCTGATTGGCGAGGGTGTTGTGTCGAAGGAGTGAATCGTTCGCCCTCCGTTCGACCTCTTTATTTAGCAGTGCGACTTCTTCTCGATATTGGGGAGCATCAAGCTCGCCGCTCGCGTGGCGATTCAGTAAAGCATCGTATTCAGGCTTGGCCGTTTCCGCCGCTTGGCGATAGTGCGATACAAAATCGTCATCCTTTGGGGTCGTCGAGCACGAAAGGGGTAGCAGCGCGAAGGCTGCAAGAATCAGGCGAGGGGAGGGGAGCATTATTATCCATTATCTTGCCCCCTTCACTGGGGGCGCGGCAAGACAGAAATCACGCGCGCCTTCGAGCATTGTGGCTAACATCAGCGATGAATTTTTCCCCAATCGGCCAACGCCTCGCCCAGAAAAGCGGAATCCTTGAGCTCATGGACGACCTTGGCAATGCCCTCGCCACCGATCCTGAAATGCGCATGCTCGGCGGGGGCAATCCCGCCGCCATTCCCGCCGTCCAGCAAATCTGGCGCGATCGCATCCAAGTTCTCCTCACCGAAGACGGCGGCTCCGGCCTCGACCGCGCGCTAGGCACCTACGATCCCCCTGCGGGAAACCCTCGTTTCCGCCAAGCCCTCGCCTCTCTTCTTCAGCGTGAATACGCCTGGAAAATCGAGTCCGAAAATGTCGCCATCACCCCCGGTGGCCAGGCCGCGTTCTTCTTCCTTCTCAATTTTCTTGCCGGCGCCGATCGTAAAATCCTCCTCCCTCTCGTCCCCGAATACATCGGCTACGCCCCGCAAGGCCTCGATCCCTCCCCCATCTTTACTGCCTGCGCCCCCTTAGTAGAGCTCGACCCCGCCGATCCTCATCGCTTCAAATATGCCATCGATTTCGACGCCGTTGAGAGCCGCCTAGCCCAAGGCAATATCGCCGCCATCTGCGTCTCCCGCCCCACCAATCCTTCTGGCAACGTCCTCACCGACGCCGAAATCGCCCGCCTCCAATCCCTCGCTCGCACCCACGGCATCTACCTCATCATCGACGGAGCCTACGGCACACCCTTCCCGGAAATCATCTTCACTCCACCCGGTACCACCACTCCCACCTGGGATCCTGAGACCACCATCGTCACCCTTTCCCTCTCCAAGCTAGGTCTCCCTGGCACCCGCACTGGCATCGTCCTCGCCGCGCCCGAAATTGCCGCCGCCATCACCGCCGCCACCGCAAACGTCGGCCTCGCCAATACCTCCATTGGTCAAGCTATCGTCACCCCTCTCATCGAATCCGGTGAAATCCTCACCATCGCCCGCGATACCGTCCGCCCCTACTACGCAGACCGCTCGCGCTCCGCGCAAACCGCCCTCTCCGCCGCATTCGCTCCATTCCCCGACACCCCCTGGCGCGCCCACCAATCCGAAGGAGCCCTCTTCCTCTGGCTCTGGTTCCCCGGCCTCCCCATCACTGCCGCCGAACTCTACCAACGTCTCAAAAAGCGCAAAGTCCTCGTCGTCCCCGGTCACCACTTCTTCTTCGGCCTAGAGACGCCCCTCGATGCCCAGCACGAATGTGTCCGCATCACCTACTCGCAAAGCGAAACCATCGTCCAGGAAGCGCTCGCCATCATCGCCGAAGAAGTCGCCCACGCGTTCGAACTCTCCTCCACATAATCCACGTGGAGGGACGGGTTTCGTCCCGTCCAGTAATCCGAGGGACTCTCACCCTCGCCCCTCAAACAAGCCGCACTCAAAGCTGGCTCGCTTCCTCGCGCCCATTCCCAGACCGCAGGCACCTCCATTTCGCCAAAAAGTTAGGATACCTAAATAATTCACCTTTCCCGAAGAAACGCCCACCAAGCACCTCAAAAACACCCTATTTCTCAAAAAATCCTCAATTTTTCTTGACCAATCCCCACTTTTCAGCACCCACCCCAAACCACACAATATAGCGCTTTTTACCAAAAATCACTTCCCACACCACTACATATTGTGCATACTCTTCCCCGGCTCATGACGTAAAGCACCGCGAGCCACCCCATAAAGCACAAGCTCCCCATAATATCATAAAACCCATACTGTAATCCTCTCTAAATCGCATTTTTGCGAAATTTACCAGAAATAGGATGCAAAAATGCCACGAATCGCCACTCTCCCAAGAGCCGATATTCCTCCAAAGAATCCGCCTTAAATCTTAAATCTTTCGCCTTAAATCTCTCCTCCCCCCATGGAAAAATCATTCACCGTCGGCTCCAAAACATTCGTCCTCGACCAGTCCAAAGCCGAAGCCGCCTACGAAGCCAAGCGCGTCATCAATGGTCGCGACACCATGACCTTCAATCTCCTCCCATTGAAGTACACCTGGGCCTACGACATCTACCGCACCATGAAGGCCAATCACTGGGAGCCTGAGGACATCCCGATGCAGAAAGACATCGAGCAATGGCAGTCCGAGCACGAGCTCACCGACTCCGAGCGCTGGATCATTCGCATGGGCATCGGCTACTTCTCCGCCGCCGAAGGCATCGTCGGAGACAATGTCCTCCACGTCGTCCGCGAAGTCGTCACCGCCCCCGAGCTCAAGCTCGTCCTCGGCCGCCACGCCCACGAAGAGAATATCCACGCCGATTCCCTCCTCTACATGATCAGCTCGCTCGGGATCAATCCCCACGAATGCGAAGCCATGTTCGAGCAAATTCCGACCATCCTCCGGAAAAACGAATTCGTCACCCGCACCTCCAAAGACCTCCGCCGCGACATCGATCTCACCGACCCGAAGAACAAGCAGCTCCTCGCGAAAAACATCTTCGTCTTCGGCCAATGCATGGAAGGCACCCAATTCTACGGCCTCTTCGGAATGATCCTCAGCCTCTACCGGCAAAACAAATTCCCCGGTATCGGAGCCATGTTCCGCTACACCCTCCGCGACGAATCCAATCACATCGAAGTCTTCCGCAATCTCTTCATGGATCTCATCGAGGAAAACCCCGAAATCTGGACCGAAGAATTCCGCCAGGAACTCACCGACACCATGAAAGAAGCCGTCTCCCTCGAAAAAGACTTCATCGAAGACTGCCTCCCCACCAACGCCATCGGCCTCTCCGCCGATGAATTCAAAGACTACATCGATTACATCGCCGACCGCCGCCTAGAAGGCTGCGGCCTAGCCACCCTCAATCCCTCCATCGGCAATCCCTTCCCCTGGCTAGCCGAAATGATGGACATCAAAAAAGAGCAAAACTTCTTCGAAGGCCGAGTCACCGAATACCAAAAATCCTC
>CALAIY010000118.1 GCA_937922595.1 uncultured Verrucomicrobiales bacterium
AGCCAACCACCCCGTCTCCCTCGTCCACGACGCCCAATTCACCAACGGAGCCATCTCCCTCCGCTTCAAACTCGAAAACAAAAAAGACAGCCTCGGCCTCAACTTCGCCGACCTCCAATTCAAGCAAGTCCACGCCGGCCACCTCTTCGCCGCCCGCATCCACCCCAACCGAGTACTCCTCCAAGACCTCAAAACCGGACGCATGGCCAAAGACACCCGCGCAGCCATCAAAGCCAAAACCATCACCCCCGAAGCAAAAGAAGCCCTCAAAGCAAAGCAAAAATCCTTCAAAAACAAACTCGAACTCAACACCTGGCACCAACTCCTCCTCGAAATCACCGGAGAAACCCTCACCGCCACCATCAACGGCACCCCCATCGGCACCTTCACCTCCCCCGGCATCGCCCACCCCACCAAACGCACCCTACGCCTAGCCATCCCAAAACAAGCCATCATAGACGACCTAAAAATCTGGAGCCGCGACTAACCCCTCCCCCCAGGGCTTACGCATCTAAATTCGAGGTGAATAACTTCACCAGATAGCTTTCATCCCACCCCGCTAGTTTGCGCCTCGCTTTCACCGATTCTTTCCCGTACGCCTTCTCGCTTTTGATCACGTTTATCGACCAGCGCCGCAGCGTCGATAGGTTCTCCGATGCGCCGTTTTTCAATTCGCCCGTGCGACTTTGTGGCATCCTCTTCGGCGTAGTTCACCCACTCCCAGCCTTCGGCGGCTGCTGCCGGTCCAGGTAAGCTCACGACCTCGTCGTGGGCGGTTAGCGTGGTTTCCCTTGAGCGCGAAGATGTAGTCGGCCTCCTCCTCGCGGATCTTCGCGGCGACCTCCTTCTGGCAGCCCATCCCGTCAAGGGTGACAATGCAGCCATACTGTCTTGACTAAAAAATGAAATTTGCATTGATCACCACTTTTCTATTCGTACTCACTTCCCCGATTTTGGAAGCGAATGTTGGCATATTCACTGGCCATGGCCATTCTATCGAGCTTACCTCGACTGAGCAAATACAAATGGTGCGAGAGGAGGTGACGATTATCCCCGGAAGAGGCCAATTTCATTTTTCTGGAAGTGTTTCCGGAATGGATCAGGTCGCGTATGATTGCCGATTTGAGCTCAAAAATCTCAGTGAAGACTTAGCGAAGATCCAGGTCGGTTTCCCTCTAAACTCTCAGTTCCTCAGCGCCCCGTATGACCAAGACCAAAAGGTTGAGGACTTAGTCGCTCAATATCGATTTATCGTCCAGGAGGGGAAAAAGATCCACTCCTTACGCTACGCAGCGGGCGACGAAGAGAAGAAGCTCAAGAACTTGTTCCTATGGGATCTCGAGTTCAAAGGAGGGGACTTCGGGTGAGCTACTCTATGCCTATTTCAATGACTCTGGCATCTTCGAGGAAGGATCAATCAATGAAGGACGAGGCACCGCCGTGGCTCAAGACGATGGAAAGCTGTATGCTTGAAGTTTTCGGCTACGTTACGGAGACCGGGCAGAGTTGGTCTGGGGCGATTGCTGAGGCGACGTTCAGAATTTATACGAAGGGATTTGATGAATACATCACAGAACGCCCGGCCATCGAAGGCGTTAGCGAGAAAGAACGCGACAGGTACCTGAAGCAGACACCAATCTGGCGACCGGTGGCATGCCGCATCATGGAGCCCTCAGGCTGGAAAATGAAGGAACAGGGACTCTGGGAACGAAAAATTACGAACTACCAAGCCGATGAAAATCTCGTGTTTCAGTATTTCATCCTTTCGATTCCCCAGACGCTTGAAGACGCCCGTCGATTTATTGACTTACACGGCCTGGATCAAAACGAACAAAAGGATCTCGCCGATATCATGAGGGAGTTCAATGGAACGAAAACAAACAATGAGAGAATCAAAAAATTCCTCTCCCGGCAGATCTGGCACGGACACTCCCCTCTCAAAATGATCCCTGAGGAGGTAATCAACACTATCGAATCAGGTAGGCGGGAGGCAGCTACCGGCGCTCAGTAATATTTCCTCAGATTTTAATTAATATAAAAAAGGAATCTCTATCACCATTATTATGGTAGCCAATATTGGAATCGCTGTTTGCGGCTTTCTGCGGACTCCCCTTTTACTTTCGATACTCCTCGGTGCGCTCGCCCTGATGATCCTTAGGATGCTTAAGAGATTGGTGACGCCTAGAAAAAGGTGCATAACGATGAGGAGACTGAGGACGTTACTCACGATGATGGGTGGCCTTGGTTTCTTCCTATGGTATCCATTTTTTTATTCATGATCCCAATTTCGGGATTGTGGTATGGAATTGGTTATGGAGTGAAAGCGCTCTTTGGTTTAATCGATCAGTAACGGCAAGACGCTGTTCGCCATCTTCAGCGACGCCACCACCACCACTCGCGCCGACCAGCAGCCAGCTCGAAAGCGCTTCCAAAAAATCCTGTCCATCTTGTAAATCCTGTCCAAAAAATTCATAAGACAGGATCAACATGATTTACAGGATAAGAGCACCGCTTACTGGCACAAAACTCTTTTACTAGGACTTAATCGCCGCATCAAAATAGGTTCTCCCTTTTTCTGTAAGCCGGTACTTTTGAAGCCGACTTTTCGGCTTATCAGGGATAGTGAGTTCAATGAGTTCCAAGGCTAGCGCTGGGTCGATGTAGAGTTGCCGAAAAGATTTTCGGTCAGTGAGACCAAGCCCCTCCCGCAAAGCATTTGGGGAGTGTTCCTCCAATCCAATAATTTCAATCAAGCGACCAACTGATGCTGTGACTGGGGGGGTAAGCGTGACCTGCACGCCATCGAAAGAAGATTCAATCGTGGGAATCGGAAGGCCAGCTATGCGGCAAGCTTCGGTTATTTTTTTGATGCCGAGTCCCCACGAATCGATATACCCGGCTTTAAAACAGGCTTCGGCAATCAGGCGATTTCTTAGTACGGAAGGATGGATTTCGAAGAGAGCTTCCGGAGTGATGCTATCGGGAAGAGGGCCTTCGTTCCAGACCGTAAGGCGGTCGTCAAAAACACGTACAAGAACCGTCGTAGAATTATAGCGGCGGTGAACGAGTGCATTAAGAAAAATCTCTCGGAGAGCCGCCTTCGGGTATGGAGGTTCTTCGATGCGGTGGATACCATCGAAGCGGACGGCTTTGACGAAAAATTTACGATCCAGCTGCTGGAGAATCGCTGGGAGGGTTTCCACGAGATTTCCCTCAAGGACTTCCTGAAAGCGAAGATCAGCTTCCGTGCCGCCGAAGCGCCCGAGCTTCACGCTTAGCGAAGCACAAAACCTCTCTGGATTTCGCCCGAAGAGAACCAGGGCGGCACGCGTGAGCTTACCTCCATCGAGGAGATGGAGTTTATCCAACAACTCTGTGAGCGGGAGTTCTTCCGAACCATCGGGCAAACGCCCAGCTTTGCGGGCATCTTTTAGGAAACGCTGAACGCTGGCAGGGTCAATATCATCCAGCGTGGCGCGGGGCTCCACGACCGCGTCCCAGGTGAGACCCGATTTTTTGAGGAGGAACTCGGTGAGATTGGTTCCCGTAAGTTCCCTCTTCGTGCTGCCACTCCGAAAGTAATAGCGCCCCCGGAGCGAAATCGCGACCGTGTAGGAAGGGACGATAATTTCAAGATAAGATTTTCCATCGCTCTCGTGCTGATTGACATCAATAGTGAGACCGAGTTGCTGCCTCGCACTACACTTCGTTTACTGCGCGGTCGATGAGGCGGCTGGCCATGCTTTGGGTGCCGGTGTGCTCGAAGTAGTTGGTGGAGACGTCGAGGAAGGCTCCGAGGTAATCGAGTTTGCCATCGGCTCCTTCGATGTAATCTCCGATTTTTCCGGTGACTTTGCCTACCGAGAGGTCGTTATCGGAGACGAAGCCGGACATCCAGCCGGAGACGGAGTCGAAGCCGTTTTGGACGAAGTCTAGCTTATCGCCGAGGACGTTGCCGGGGACGAAGCGCTCGATGCGCTTGAAGGTGGTGTTTTCGGCGAGTTGGTCCGGGCTGAGGTTGCCTAGGCCGTTGCGGGCTTTTTCTACGAAGTCGGGGCCAAGGGGGACGAGGCCATCGAAGGCGATGAGTCCGGCCATGCGGATTTTGGCTTCGCCTTCGTATTCGGCGAGGGCTTTCACGAAGTCGCCGAAGCTATCTCCTGGGATGCCGTTTACCTTGGTGAAGGCGATGATCTCACAGACGAGCTTCATCGAGAGGTCGATTGTCTGGGTGGTGTCTGCCTTGGGAGTGAGCTTATCGAGGAAGGAGAGGAGCTTTACTTTCTCCCCGACTTTGCTGGCGAGGGCGGCGGTGCCGAGGGCTTTATCGGCTTTATCGACAAGTTGGTAGACGTTGAGTCCAGTCTGGTAGCCTTGGGCGGGATCGGCGTAGAGTTCGAGGGCTTTGGTGCGTATCTCGCTGAGGAAATCGGGGTCTTCTTCACCGGTCACTTTTTTGACCATGCTATCGAAGTTGGTGATGTTATCCCATTGGCCTGGAGCTACGAAATCGAGAGATTTCAAGGCGAGTACGGTGATGCCCGAGCCGGGGAGTTCGTCTACGTAGTTGGCAATGGTGCGGCCTTCTTCGTCGCGTTTGATTTGTGGGTCTTCGACAGGTTTTTTGCTGCCGAATAGAAAATCGAAAAGTCCCATAATAGTGTTGGTGTAAGGGGTTATGAATTAGTTAGCGAGCGCCTGAAGCCCGGTGAGGTCGAATTTTTGGATCCATGCTTTGCGATCATCCTCGGTGAAGGAATTGTCCTTCGATCGGACGCTTACTTGGAAACGCCCGGCGAGTACTACGGTGCCTTTTTTTCCTCTGGCTTGTGCCGCGAGGCCTGCGATTTTCATGGTGCTGGCTTCAAACTTGGCTCGCCCTGCTGCGTTTTCCGAAAAATCACTTACCGAGAGCGTGGCGACTTCAGCGCCATCTTTTTCTAGTTTAGCTTGGGAGAAGCCTTCTTTTTCCTGGGTATAGATCACGTCCCAGTCGCCTTCGTCTTTGGGGAAAAATGCGTTGAGCGATCCCCCGCTCACTTTGCCTTCGGCGGAAGCTTCTTCTACGAGTTCAATATTTGCGGGCTTTTCTTGAGGATCAGCGCGTCGGCAAGATGCGGAGCCAATCAGGAGAACCAATGAGATCGCACATACGGAGAATTGTGAAATCCAAGAAGACGAAGGAGCAGGATGAGGTTTCATTGAATCTCATATTAGGTGCTATGGTGCTGGGCACAAACTTAATACGTGCATTACTAAGTCACAAAAAAAGCGCCGCCATTGCTGGCGACGCTTTTTGAAACGGGTCTCGGATGGGCTTTAACCCTTGGCCATGCGCTTTCTGAGGAAGGTCGGGATATCCAGGTCGTCGCCTTCTTCGCTGATAGTCGGGTCTGCATTTTGGAAGCGTCCGGAGGAGGGAGCGTGACCAAATTCTAGCATGGATTGCCCGGCTCCTGTGGCGGCCACTTGGGGCTCGGGCTTCGGCTCTTCGTAGTAGCTGGGCTCGGATTCTTCGAGAGTGGCTGGAGCGGTGGCTTCTTCGAAGGCGGCGATGGCTTCTTCTACTTCTTCGGGCTCTTCGATGAAGGGTGCGGGCTCTTGCGCTTGCTCTTGCTGGGGCTCGATCGGATCTTCGGCGGTTACGGGCTCTTCGGTATTCGGCTCATTGGGTACGAACTCGTTTTCTGGCTCTTGGAGAAGGGCTTCGCCGAAGCCTGCATTGTTCTCTTCTTCCTCGGTCTCTTCGGCGAAGAAGGCTTCTCGGTTTTGAAGGAGGCGATCTACTAGGGAGAGCTTTTTGACGACGGGGGCGGCGACTTCGATGAAGGGCTCGGGCTCTTCGATTGGCTCGGGAGTTTCTTCGGAGAAAATTTCTTCTACTGCGATTGGTTCTTCGGGAGCTTCGGCGGTGATTGGCTCTACTTCCGGCTCGGGCTCTGTGAGGAAGTCTTCGATTGCTGCGGGCTCTTCGATTGCTTCGATTTCGTCTTCGTCTTCGATGATTGCTTCGATTTCGGCGACAGGCTCTTCTTCAACAATTGCTTCTATCTCTGGGGCTGGAGCTTCGATTTCTTCAGGCTCGTCCTCGATGATTGCTTCGATTTCGGAAGCGGCGGGGGTTTCTGAGACGTCTTTGGTAGGAATGCTGGCGGTGGCTATGGAAGGGGCTGCGTCTTCGATGACGAGGCTTTCGATCACTACGGGTTCTTTTTGCTCGAGCTCGGGGAGTTCGGCCTTAGCGCTGTTTTCGTCTTCCTCGAGGAGGTCTTGAGCGGAGGGTGCTTCTTCAGGTTGCTCAGATTGCTCTTCTTCGGGCTCGAAGCCGAAGTCTAGGGCGAATTGATCGTCGGCAGTGGGTGCTGCGGCGACGGCGGCGGTGATTGCGGCAAGGGCTTTGGCTACGGATTCACCGTGCTCTACGGGTGTTTCTTCTTTGGCGGGTGCTTCTTCCTCAGGCTTGAGGGCTTTTGGCTGAGGCGTGGCTTTGGATTCGATATCGAGGAGTTCTACTGGAGGCTCTACTTTGGCGGCAATGCCGATAGAGCTCACTAGCGTGACTACCATTTTCTCACCAAGCGCTTTGTCTGTGCCGGTGCCGAAGAGGAGATTGGCTTCGCTGCTGACGTGCTTGGCGAGTTCGGTCATGACGAGCTCGACTTCGTAGAGGGACATGGAATTTCCCCCGGCGACGTGGGCTAGGACGGTGCTGGCAGATTTGAGGTCGGTGCCATTGTCCAGAAGTGGGCTTTTGAGGGCTTTCTGTAGGGCATTGGTGGCGCGGGCATCGCCTTGGCCTTCGCCGTAGCCGAAGAGGCAGCGGGAGCCTTCATTACGCAGCGCGGAGGTGAGATCATCGAGGCCAACGCGAATGATGCCGGGACGGAGAACGATTCCGGCAACGGCGCGGATGGACTGGCCGAGGGTCTCATCGGCAGCGGCGAATGCGCCTTGGATGCCTTCTTTGGGGAGGGCGAGTTCTCCCATGCGGGCGTTTTCAAAGGTGACGAGGACATCGGCGGCGGTTTCGAGTTCGGCGAGGGTGGCTTCAGCTTGCTCGGTGCGGCGGCGGCCTTCGAAGGGGAATGGGAGCACGGCGAAGACGACGACAAATGCGCCGGCGGCTCGGGCTTGCTCTACGACAAACGGGGTGACGCCGGAGCCGGTGCCTCCACCAAGTCCGGCACAGACGAGGACGATTGAGCGCTCCTCTACGGCGGAGCCGATTTCTTTTGCGGTGGCTTTGGCGAGCTGGCGGCCAAGCTCAGGATCGCCCCCGGCTCCAAGTCCGCGGGTGATTTCCGCGCCTAGCTGCACTTTGCGCTGTGCCATGGAATTATTCAGCACGCGAACATCGGCGGACATGCTTACGAGCTCCGCTTCGGGAAGGCGGCCGAGGGCGAGGCGATCGAGGACATTGCAGCCGGCTCCTCCGATGCCGATGGCGCAGACGCTCGGAGTGGATTCGCTGCCGGGCTGTGAGGGCTTGGGGTCGAAGTGGATCATAGGACAGGTGAAGTGGTAGAAAGGTAAAGTGGAGTTTTAAACTCTGCGGGTAGAGCCGAGGAAACCGCCGACTTGATCGACGATCCAGCCGAAGGGGCCGCGTTTGGGACGCTCGCGCTCGACGAGTTGCGCGTAGCGGATGAGGCCGATGGGGACGGCGTATTGGGGGTTTTCGAAGGTGGAATTGAGGCCGCTAATGGGGGCGCTATTTCCCCGGCGCACTTGGAGGCCGAAGACGTCTTCGACGATGGTGGAGAGCCCATCGACGAGGGAGCCGCCGCCGCAGAGGAAGATCCCGAAGCCTCCGCCGGGAAGGAAATTTTCGCTGGCGAGCTTCTTTTTCACTTCGTCGAGGGTCTCGCGAAGGCGCATCTCGATGATTTGATTGAGCATTTCGCGGTCGATCTCCATGCCGGTGAAACGCGCGTTGTCTTCGATGTGGACGGTTTCACCCGGCTCGACAGCTCCGGGGCGGACGGTGCCGTGCTTGAGCTTGAGCTTTTCGGCTTCGACCATGGGGAGCTTGAGGACGACGCCGATATCATTCGTAATGTGGTCTCCCCCGATGCCGACGGAGCCAGAGATACTAATCGAGCCTTCTTGGTAAACGACAAAATCGGTGGTGCCGGCACCTAGATCGATGACGAGGGCTCCATTTTCTTTATCTTCACGCGCGAGAAGCACTTGGGCGGCGGCGACTGGGGCGAAGACGACGTCTTCGACTTCGAGAGGGATTTCGCGAACACAGCGCATGGCGTTGTGGATGCGACCGCGAAGGCCGTGAATGATGTGGTAATCGGCTTCGAGGCGGCGCCCTTCCATTCCGACGGGATTGAGCACACGCTCGCCACCATCGACGTAGTAGTGACGGATGATGGAGTGAATAAAGACATTATCCGATGGCACTTGGACGTTGCGCGCCATGTCTTTGGCTTCGGCAAGATCATCGTAGGAGATTTCATTTTGCTCTTCAGCAATGCTGATGCGTCCCCGATTATTAAGACTTTGGATGTGAGGACCGGTGACGGCCATCATGACACTGCGGATCATGACATCGGAGCGCTCTTCGGCTCGAACGAGTGCATCGTGCAGACAGGTCTGCGCGGTATTGAAATCTACGATTTCACCTTTGCGGACGCCTCGCGAGGGCGCTTGGCCGACGCCGAGTATCTTCATCGCGCCATCAGGCCGGACTTCGGCGACGACGACGCAGATTTTGGCGGTGCCGATTTCAAGGCCGACGTGAATGTTGGTTTTCGCCATTAGTAGGAGGGATATTGGAGAGGAAGTTGTGAACTCCTGCTCATTAGTCGTCACCGAGGATGCCTCGGATTTGGCGTGAGCGTTCGGATTCTGATGCAGCTTGGGGGGAGGCGGCGGGGTGAGTGGTGATGATTTCGGGAGCGGCCGTTTCCGGCTGAGCCGGTGCTGAAGGAGCCGGGGAAGCGGCGTGTGATTGCGAGTAGGGCGCGACAGGAATGGTGCCACGGCCAGCTTCGCGGAGGCGTGGAAGGTCGCCCCCTTTGAAGTCGAAGTAGGTGACGGGGATGTTGCGCTCGGGGATGAGGTTGGCACTCTCGATGTCTTTCTCGATTTTCGAGGCGTGGTGGGCGATGCGAGCGAGGTCGCTTACCTGGCGATCAAGCTCGGCCATTCCGAAGGTGATGATGGCATCATTGTAGTAGTGGGCACGAAGCTTGAAACTACCGACGATCTCGACCTCTTTGGCGCGCCATTCTTGAGCAGGCAGTTTTTCTAAGTGGAGCTGTAGAAGGCTGATGGCGGAGCGGAGTTCTGCTCCTTCGGCTTTTGCTCCATCGCGGATGACGCCGGGCTCTTGAACGTGGATGACGGGAAGAGCGACGTAATCGTGAAGCACGGCTTCGCATCTAAAGATATTCCCTTCGGTATCGAGAAGATAGCCTCCACCGGCAGTGTGGGAGAGAACGCCGGCGAGTGGACAGGAAAGCCAGGCAAGGGGCTTGCGCTCTTCTAGATTGATGAGGAGTCGGCCGGGAATGCGACGCATGATGCTGGCACTCGCGACTTGCGGAAGCTCTTCAAGACGCTCTTGCATGCCATCGAGATCGAGATCGAGGAGATTTTCACCTTCGGCGACTCGGGCGACCTGGAGAATTTTTTCACGGGTGAGTGATCCGTCGCTGTGGACATCGAGCACGCTGAGAATGACGCCATCCCCCTGGCGCAGCGTGCGATCGAGGACGGAGCGGGCACCAGCGATGAGGGCGATAAAGAAAATGATGATGGCACCAGCCTTAAGAGCGAGCTTGGTATTCGCCTCACGGCGGTGCTGGCGCTCGACACGGGAAGTCTTCGTATTGGCACTGAGCACATAGCGCTCGTCCCAATTACTGCGACGCCCGGAGCGGGCATTGCCCTTGCTTTGCGCACGCGGCGACCGGGGCGACTTCCGCTTGGCGGGAGCTACCTTCTTTTTTGCCCGAGCTGGGGCAGGGGTCTGGACGCGTTTAGGCATGAGTTTGCCTTGGAGATCGGAGGGATTTGGAGAGTTGAGCGATGCGGGCGCACAGTTCGCCGAATGGAATTCCAGCAGCGGCAGCGGATTTGGGAAGGAGGCTACTTTCAGTCATCCCGGGGATGGTGTTTGCCTCGAGAACCATGGGCTCACCCGATTCGGGAAGGAGGATATCCACACGGGAGTAGACTTCGCAGCCGAGCGCACGGTGTGCGGCAAGGGCGGCTTCTTGGACTTTCTTGGTCGCTTCTTCACCAATCTCAGCGGGGCAGGTGTATTCGGAGCTTCCACCACCGCCCATCCAAGGATACTTATTGGTCATGTCGTAAAACCCCTCTTGAGGCTGAATCTCGACCACTGGAAGCGCCACATCATCAAGAATTCCCACGGTGAGTTCGCGGCCTTCGACAAAGGCTTCCACTAGGAGTTTATCCGCGTATTTACCGGCATCTGCGATGGCTGTGGCAGCTTCATCCTGAGTCTTCACCACATGGACACCTACGCTCGAACCTTCCTGGGGTGGCTTCACCACAAACGGCGCAGCGAAACTCGGCGCTTCACCCGAGGCGACGTCGATGATCTCGAATTCGGGCGTGGGCACTCCCGCCTCAGCAAAACGGATTTTGCTGGCGACCTTATCGAAGGCTAGTCGGCTCGATTCCACGCCTGCTCCAGTGAAGGGAATTCCGCGTTTTTCCAGAATCGACTGAAGCTGGCCATCTTCGCCGAACGTGCCGTGAATCATGATGTAGCCAAGAGTCGTTCCTTCTGGGAGCACGAAATTTTCATCCAAAACGTCCACCGGGATCACTTCGGCTCCAGCTTCCGCCAGCACTACAGCCACACTTTCAGCACTTTTCATAGAAACAGGGCGTTCTGATCCCGCCCCTCCCTGTAGGAGAGCGATTTTTTCGCCACTGAGAACTCTCGTATCCATTCGACTCATTATAAGACTAAGGATGAAATTAAAGAAACCAGAGATTTTAAGTTTTTTTAACAAAATTCTGACCAAATGAGACGTTTCAGACGTCGCAGAGGATTTTCATAGCTTTCAGAGAGAGTTTCAGTCTCTGCTCACCGCTTGATTCTCCCCGCTGCACCGCCTAGCGATAACGCCCCATGGCAGCTGCTCCCGAATCCGACCTCGACATCCGTTATGTCGCCGATCTCGCCCGAATCACTCTTACCGACGAGGAGGCAGACACTCTGGGCGGCCAGCTTGAGAAAATCATCAGCTACGTGAAGCAGCTTGAAGCACTCGATGTATCCGGTATCGAGCCCACGGCTCATGCCACGCCACTTTTTGATATTGTGCGCGAGGACACGGTAAAGCCAAGCATCGGGGTGGACGCCACGCTCGCCAATGCCCCCCAGAAAACCACCGACCAGTTCCTAGTGACGAAAGTCGTCGAGTAGAGCCCGCTCCCCCCCTTCCCTTTTTCTCATCCCAATGTCCTCGCTCACCCTCGCTGATGCCCAGGAGCAATTACGCTCTGGTTCTCTCACGCCACGCGCCCTTACCGAATCCATCATTGCCGCAATTGAAGCGGGCGATGGAAAAATCAGAGGCTACAACTCTTTTGATGCTGAGGCGGCGCTCGCCGCTGCCGATACTGCCGATGTGTCGCTCCCACTCGGAGGCCTCCCCATCGCGATCAAAGACATTATCAATGTGAAGGGTGAGGCCCTCACATGTAGCTCGAAGATACTCGAAGGGACATTTACCTCTCCCTACGACGCCACCGTGATTGCAAAGCTCCGCGCGGCCGGTGCAATCCCCCTCGGGCGCACCAACATGGATGAATTCGCCATGGGCTCTTCCACGGAAAACTCCGCGCTGGGCACCACAAAAAACCCATGGGACACGAGTCGCATTCCCGGAGGCTCGAGCGGTGGAAGTGCGGCCGTAGTCTCAGCAGACCTGGCACTTGCCGCACTCGGCACCGACACCGGCGGCTCCATTCGCCAGCCAGCCGCCCTTTGCGGCTGCGTAGGCCTGAAGCCCACCTACGGACGCGTCTCCCGCTACGGAGCGGTAGCCTTCGCCTCATCACTCGATCAGATCGGACCGATGACGAAGACCGTGCGCGACTCTGCAATGCTACTCAATGCGATCTCTGGACACGATGCGATGGACTCCACCTCGCTCGATGAGGCCGTGCCCGATTTCACCGCCGCTCTCGGAAAAGAGATCAAGGGGATGAAAATCGGTTTACCCAAAGAATATTTTATCGATGGCATCGATCCCGAAGTGCGTGCAGCCACAGAGGCCGCAGTGAAACAGCTCGAGAGCCTCGGTGCCGAGCCTGTGGAAATCAGCCTACCGCACACCGAATACGCAACGGCTACCTACTACGTCATCGCTACCGCTGAAGCCTCATCAAACCTAGCGCGCTTCGAGGGAGTGCGATACGGACACCGCGCCGATGCCCCCAAAGATCTCTCAGATCATTACATGCGAACACGCGCAGAAGGATTCGGAGCAGAAGTAAAACGCCGGATTCTACTCGGCACCTACGTGCTAAGCTCGGGCTACTACGATGCTTATTACATCCGCGCCCAGAAAGTGCGGACACTCATTCGCCAGGATTTCTCAGAAGCCTTCCAGAAAGTAGATGCGATCTTATCCCCCACCAGCCCTGTCCCCGCTTTCGGCATTGGCGAACGCTGCGACGATCCATTACAGATGTATCTCGCCGATATCTTTACCATCGCCACCAACCTCGCAGGAATCTGCGGAATCAGCGTGCCGTGCGGATTTACAAAAGAGCCGAAGTTACCCATCGGCCTGCAAATCCTAGCGCCATCGATGCAGGAAGAGCGCTTGATCTCAATCGCCGATGCCTACGAGCAAAGCACGCCGTGGCATAAAGAGCGGCCTTGCTAAGCAAAGTGAGATCTCTTCAGCTCTTTTACACAGAATTCCCATCCAAGTAGGAATTGCTCAAATAGACTCAGCCGCTCCGCCAATGGATGAGCGAAAGTTTCCATTACTATCTCAATCAGCAGATAGGCGAAGCATATCGCCCCCACGCTTATCCCATCCACATCCGGAATCCATCGCTAAGCATTTGCCAGGGATCTCTCCCATCTCCTACGACCAGCTTTCCGTAATCGAGCCAGCAGGGCAGCCAGAGCAGGGCGGTGGCGCCCGCTGTCCAGCGCAGGACTGGGTCGCCTTTCTTAAGTAATAGCTTCAGGGTAATCCAGCCGGAGAGCACGGCGATCACAGCGCCGATCGGAGACAGCACAGGCCAGACGAGGAGCATCCGCCCGTAGGCTGTGGGGACGAGGGAGGAGACGGCGAAGAAGAAGGCTGCGAGGAGGAGGATTTGCTTGGTGAGAGCTGCCCTTCTCTCACTAGGCGACGAGCTTTCCATCGTCTTCACCTCCAACTTGGTAGATTTTGAGGCGGACGTTGATGCCGTTTTTCTCGCCGGTGGCTTTGAGAAGCGAGCGGATTGCGCTGGCGGTGCGGCCGTTTTTACCGATCACTTTGCCAATATCTTCTTCGGCGACGCGGGCGCGGTAGACGTGGGCTCCCCTCTCATCGAGCTCGTGAGAAACGCCAGCGAGGTCGCGGCGGGCGACGAGCTGGCTGAGTACGAATTCGAGGAATTCTTGTAGGGCGGCTCCCGAGTCCATCTGTTTCTATGGCACTCTCCGAGGCTGGGCGCAAAAAAAACGGCCTGCTCCACGGGGGAACAGGCCGTTTTAGAAAAATTTGCGCGTTACGCTTCGACTGGTGTCGCGGCGGCGGTCTTGCGGGCTTTTTTGATCAAGCTGCGGACGGTGTCGCTAGGCTGAGCTCCATTGGAGATCCATTTATCGACTTTCTCGAGATCGATCTCGGAATTGTCCTTCTCTTTCATCGGATCGTAGGAACCTACAATTTCGATATAACGTCCGTCGCGGCGGGCGCGGTTATCTGCGGCCACTACACGATAATAGGGACGATCTTTGGTGCCTTCGCGGCGGAGTCTGAGTGCTACGGCCATCTTATTAAGAGGGAGAAAATTGGAAAAACTACCCCGGAGTGGGGGCGGGAATCAAGCCATCGTCTGGGGGAGTGTGCAAGTGCTATTTTCCAAGGAGTTTCCCCAGCCCACCGAGTCCGCCACCGAGGCCAGGAAGGCCACCGCCCATTCCGGGCATGCCTCCCATCTCTTTCATCATCTTGGCCATGCCGGATTTGTTTTTCATCATTTTACGCATCTGGGCGAATTGCTTGAGCAGCTGATTAACTTGCATGACAGAGCAGCCACTGCCGCGGGCGATGCGCTGGCGGCGAGATCCCTTGATGAGTTCGGGACGGGCGCGCTCTCGCGGGGTCATGGAGAGGATGATGGCTTCGGTGTATTTGAGCTTGCTCGTGTCGAGCGGCATGTCTTTCATCTTCTTCGACATGCCGGGGATCATTCCAAGGAGGCCTTCGAGGGGGCCGAGCTTTTGAATCATCTTGAGCTGATCGAGGAAGTCTTGGAGGTCGAACTGATTTTTCTTGAGCCGCTCGGCCATTTTGAGCATGCCCTCTTCGTCCATGGCTCCAGCGGCTTCGGCGGCTTTCTCAACGAGGCCGACGACGTCGCCCATGCCGAGGATGCGATTGGCCATGCGCTCGGGATCGAAGACTTCGAAGTTTTCGAGTTTTTCGCCGACGCCGCCAAATTTAATCGGTTTTCCCGTGACCTGACGCATGGACAGGGCGGCACCGCCGCGGGCGTCGCCATCGAGCTTGGTGAGGACAAGGCCGGTGATGCCTACGGCTCCATCGAAGTGCTCAGCGACGCTTACGGCCTGCTGGCCGGTGGCGGAATCGGCGACGAGAAGGGTCTCGCCGGGCTCGATGAGGGCGTGGAGCTTTTTGAGCTCTTCTACGAGTGGCTCGTCGATCTCCTGGCGACCTGCGGTGTCGAAGATGTGGACGGTGGCGTCCTGCTCTTTGCCCCAGGCGAGAGCGCGTTTCGCGGCAGCGAGGACATCAGTTTCCCCGGGCTCGGGGCAGAAGACGGGCACGCCGACCTGGCCGGCAATAGTGCGGAGCTGCTCGATGGCGGCGGGGCGGTAGAGGTCGAGCGCGTAGAGAACGGGGCGGCGACCTTGCTTGAGGAGAAGCTTGGCGAGCTTGCCGGCGGTGGTGGTCTTACCGGCGCCGTTGAGCCCGATCATCATGACGCGGGCGGGAGGATTGAGATTGATCGGCGAGGGGTCGCCGCCGAGGACAGTGACAAGTTCGTCGTGAAAGATTTTTACGATCTGCTGCCCGGGCGTGACGCTCTTGAGCACTTCGTCGCCGAGGGCCTTGTCTTTTACCCCCGCGATGAATTTCTTGGCGACGGCGAATTCGACGTCGGCCTCGAGCAGAGCCATGCGTACCTCACGCAGGGCGTCGGTTACGTTTTTCTCGGAGATTTTGCCGAGGCCGCGCAGTTTTTTAAACGTGCCCTCGAGTCGGTCGGATAGTTGGGAAAACATCTTGGTGGACTAAAGCGGTTTCCGCGGGAAGCGCGAGTCTAAGTTCCGCGTGGGTTGAAGCTGCTTCCTTCAGCGAGTGCTTCCCAGAGTGGGCGCTCTGCTTCGGAGATTTCCTCCGGGATGGCCACGATGATTGCGATGTAGAGGTCGCCAGTATTTCCATTTCCATCGGGAAGCCCTTTGCCGCGAAGGCGAAGATTGGTCCCGCCAGAGGTGCCGGCGGGGATTTTCATTTTCACGGCGCTTTCGAGGGTGCGCACCTGGACTCCAGTGCCGAGGGCGGCTTCCCAGGGGGCGAGTTCGAGATCGTGGATGAGGTCGCGCCCATCGACGCGGAACCACGGGTGGCGCTCAAAGCGGACGCGGAGGAGGAGGTCGCCAGAGGCGGCGTTGCCGGTGCCGGAATTACCGAGACCAGCGCATCGGATAAGCTGCCCGGCTTCGACACCGACCGGAATTTTGGTGCGTATAGTCTTGGTCGATCCGTCGGGGGAGCGCAGGCTGAGTTCGCGAGTGGCTCCGTTTACCACCTCATCGAGGGTGACGAGGATATCGGTCTGGAGATCGCTGCCTTTACGCGGGCGTGACCGCCCACCACCGCCGAAGGCACCGAACGGATCGCCCGAGCCTCCGCCCATGCCGCCAGCTCCACGGAACCCTCCGCTACGCCCAAAGTGCTGCTCGAAGAAATCCGAGAAACCAGTCCCCCCAAATTCATACTCGACGCCACCTCCCCTACCTCCACTCGGGAAACCCCCTCCCCCTCCGGGGAAACCACCACCCTGCTGATTCCAGTTTGCCCCAAGCCGATCATACTTCGAGCGCTTATCCGCCTCTCCCAGCACCTCGTATGCCTCGTTGATCTCTTTGAATTTTTCTTCGGCAGTCGTCTTGTCCTCAGCGGTATCCGGGTGGTATTTGCGAGCAAGCTTGCGAAAAGCTTTGCGAATATCATCCTGCGAAGCATCGCGTGCCACGCCGAGCACCTGGTAGTAGTCACGGTATTCCATTGCGCGCATGGTGCGCCGCCCTCGCCTACGATCAAGCATCCACATGTTCTCTTTCTTTAAAAACCGCCGCCGCAGAAAACTCCGAGCCCTCCCCTTCCCTGCCGCCTGGGATGAAATACTTGAGGTAACGATGCCACTCTTCGCCAAGCTACCCGCCGAAGATAAGCTCACCATGAGCGAACTCATCCAGGTGTTTCTCGAAGAGAAACACTTTGAAGGCTGCGGCGGACTCAAGATGACGGATGAGATCCGAGTCACCATCGCAGCACAAGCATGCCTGCTCCTGCTCCACCTCCCGAAAGCGGATTTCTACCCGAAGCTGAAATCGATTCTCGTCTACCCAGCCAGCTACGTAGCAGATTCATTCTCGATGAGCGAAAGCGGCCACATCCATGAAAGCGAAAGCCACCGCCTCGGAGAATCCTGGAGCACCGGCTCTGTAGTGCTCTCCTGGAATGCTGTAGAGCAAGGCGCGCTAAATACCGAAGATGGACAAAACGTCGTCTTTCACGAATTCGCCCACCAGCTCGACCAGGCCAACCCCGCCTCCGATGGAGCACCCTACCTCGCCCCCGACCTCGGGATCCGCGCCCGCCGCAGCAAATACGTAAGCTGGGCACGCGTCATGCGCGAAGAATTCGAAGACCTTCAATTCCAAGAAAAACACGGAAAAAAGACCCTCCTCGACACCTACGGCGCGACAAACCCCGCCGAATTCTTCGCCGTAGCCACCGAGACATTTTTCGAGCGACCAGATGAGCTCTCCGAAGAGCACCCCGAACTCTACCTCGAACTAAAATCGTATTTCCGCCAGGATCCCGTGACCTGGTAGCACTACAGCCCCGTCGGATGATCGATAAACGTCTCCTTCACTCCGTAATTTCTCGCCACATACTCCGCCACCGCTCGCACCCCGAAAGTCTCCGTCGCATAGTGCCCCGCATAAATCACATTCATCCCTAGCTCCTCCGCTGAAGTATAGCTGTGATGCGGCCCTTCGCCCGTGATGAAAGTATCCACCCCCGCCTCTGCCGCCGCATACACCTCACTCCCCGCACCACCAGTCGCGACGCCCACCACCTTCGTCCTCGAAGGCCCACCCGCGCACACATGCACCGAGCCCCCCACCGCCTTTTCCACGCGTTTCACCAGATTCTTCAGCGTCGCCGCGTGCGAAAATTTCCTTCCCACCGCAATCCCCTTCCACGGAAGAAAATCTGCACTCTTCCCTTTGATCCCACACGCCCGCGCCAGAAGCATATTATTCCCCAGCGTCTCATGCACATCGAGCGGTAGATGACACGAATAAATCGCCAGCCCAGCATCCATCGCACATTTCAGCTTCGCAAAAACAGCCCCATCAATCTTCTGCGCCCCCTGCCAAAACATCCCGTGATGCACCACCAGCAAATCCGCTCCTGCGGAAACCGCCTTCTCCACCACCGGCAGCGAAGCATCCACCGCCGCAGCCACCATCGTCACCTTCCCCTTCGCACTCGTCAGCTGGAGACCATTCACCGCGCCACCATAATCCGGCACCGAATCCACACGCAGCCGTTTTTGTAGGTCTTTTACAATCGTATCGAGCTTTGCCATCTCCCACGCTGGCCAGAAGAATTCCTCTAGTCAATTCCCTCGCCCCGCCTACGCTGGCGGCCAACTTTCTCACCCCCTTTCCCCACACCCTCTCCCCCATGCTCCAAGCAGGAATCGTCGGACTTCCAAACGTAGGAAAATCCACCCTCTTCAACGCCCTCACCCGCTCACGCAAAGCCGAGGCCGCAAACTACCCGTTCTGCACCATCGAGCCGAACCAAGGAATCGTCACCGTCCCCGACGACCGCCTTGAAGTACTCTCGAAAATATCTGGCTCCCAGAAGCTCATCCCCACCACCATCGAATTCGTCGACATCGCCGGACTCGTCCAAGGCGCCGCAGAAGGAGCCGGGCTCGGCAACAAATTCCTCGCCAACATCCGCGAAGTCGATGCCAACGTCCAAGTCGTCCGCTGCTTTGAAGACGAAGATATCATCCACGAAATGGGATCCGTAGATCCCCTCCGCGACATCGAAGTCATCAATTCCGAGCTCATCCTCGCAGACATCGCCACCATCGAAAAACGCAAGCAATCCCGCGTCAAAAAAGCCAAGGGCAACGACAAAGAAGCCCAAGCCGAAGTCGAGCTATGCGACAAGCTCATGCCCCACCTCGACGAAGGGAAGCCAGCCATCACCGCCGATCTCAACGACATCGAGCGCAAGCTCATGAAAGACTTCTTCCTCCTCAGCGCAAAGCCCACCATCTTCGCCTGCAACGTCAGCGAAGATGAACTCGGCGAAGCCAAGAAAAATCCCGACGCCCACCCCATGGTCTCTTTGGTGAAAAAATACGCCGCAGACACCCACGGAGCCGAAATCGTCGTCATCTGCGCCCGCATCGAAGAAGAACTCGTCGATCTCGATGAAGCAGACGCCAAGGAATATCTCGACGCCCTGGGTGTCGAAGGCTCTGGCGTCTCCGAACTCATCCGCGCCACCTACCACCTTCTCGGTTTGCGCACCTACATCACCACCGGAGTCCAAGAGACCCGCGCCTGGACCATCACCGCCGGCGACAAAGCCCCCGCCGCCGCCGGCGTCATTCACGACGACTTCGAGCGCGGCTTCATCGCTGCCGAAATCGTAGCCTACGACGTCCTCTCCGAGCTCGGCTCCATGGCCAAAGCAAAAGAAGCAGGAAAGCTCCGCATCGAAGGCAAAGAATACGAAATGCAAGACGGCGATGTCGTAGAATTCCGCTTCAACGTATAAAAAAACTCCCCTCCCCCTCACTTCATTCGTACCATGTTTCGCACCCTTCTAATTCTCGCATTCGCGGCGACCTCAGCCTTCGCTGAAACGGCGAATAGCTTCGATAACATCGTCCGCATCGAAAACGCAGCCGCCGTTCCCGATTACTCATCCCCCTGGAATCCACCCCGCCCCTCTGGCGGCAGCGGCACCGGCTTCCTCATTGGCGAAAACCAATTCCTCACCAACGCCCACGTCGTCTCCAACGCATCCCGCGTCCTCATCAAAAAGGTAAACGACCCACAACCCTACGCCGCACGCGTCAAATTCATCGCCCACGACTGCGATCTCGCGATGCTCGAACTCGTCGATTTCACCCCCTTCAAAGGCATCGAATACCTTGAAATTGGCGACCTCCCCCAGCTAGACACCTCCGTCACCGTCGTAGGATACCCCATCGGCGGCGAGCGTATCTCCGTCACCCGCGGCATCGTCTCCCGCATTGATTTCCGCCCCTACTCCCACTCCGGCGTAGACAACCATCTCACCATCCAAATCGACGCCGCCATCAACCCCGGAAATTCCGGCGGCCCCGTCCTCCAAGATGGCCGCGTCGTCGGCGTCGCCTTCCAAGGCTACTCCGGCAATGTCGCACAAAACGTCGGCTACATGATTCCCACCCCCGTCATCGATCGATTCGTCAAAGACGTCGAAGACGGCAGATACGACCTCTATGTAGACATCAACGCCGCCACCTTCGAACTCGTAAATCCAGCCGCCCGCGAAGCCCTCGCTATCCCCAAGGAATATGATGGCCTCGGCGTCATGGTCGGAAGCGTCGATTCCCAAGGCTCCGCCGGAGGCGTCCTTGAAATCGGAGACGTCCTCGTCTCAATCGACAGCAATCCCATCGCCTCCAATGGCTTCATCAGCCTCAACGGAGAACAGGTAAACATGAACGAAATCGTCGAACGCAAATTCGCCGGCGATAGCGTCTCCCTCGACCTCCTCCGCGCCGGAGAAAAGCAGACCGTCTCCCTCCCCCTCAAGCCCTTCGCCCCCTATCTCATTGCCGCAAACCAATACGGAAAACGCCCCCAATACATCGTATACGCCGGCCTCACCTTCCAGCCACTCGACCGCAATCTCCTCGCCGCGCAAAGCCTCGGCAATCAGACCGTCCGCTACTGGTTCAATTACTTCGTAATCGAAGAGCTCTACCAAAAACGCCCCGAACCCGTCATCTTCACCCGAGCCCTCGCCGATGAAATCAATACCTACATCGCAGGCTACTCCGGAGGACTAGTCGATTCTGTAAACGGCCAAAAAATCGGCTCAATGAAAGACATGCGAGACGCCCTCGCTGCCGCAGAAACCGCAGAAGGCGAATTCATCACCATCCGCCTCGTAAACGAAGGCCGCCCCCTCGTAATCGCCAAATCCAAAGTAGCGGAAGCCAACGCCCGCATCGCACGCAACTACGGAATCCGCGAGCCCTACTACATCGCCGAGTAAATTCGCCACCATTTTTCCCAAGAGCCCAAAGCCACCCGCCATGCGCCCCCTCATTCTCCTAGCCGCAATCTCCTTCCTCACCGGAATCTCCACCGCAGAAGACCTTCCCAAGAAAAACCCTGAGATCGCCCCCATCACCGCCAAGATCGAAACCTCCAAAAAAGCTGCGGAAACTTCCCCAAAAAACTCCGTCCTCCGGGTAAACGTCACCTCACAACGCTATAACTTCCGCCTCCCCTGGCAGAAAACCTCCCCCAATTCCAAACGCACCTTCGGTGCTCTCGTCGCAGGAAATCGCGTCCTCGTCACCGCAGATGTCGTCGCCGATGCCACCTACCTCGAAATCGAAAAACCTACCTCTGGCGAAAAAATCACCGCCAAAGTAGAAGGAGTCGATTACGAAGCAAACCTCGCACTCGTCGCCCCCGCCGTTCCCGCCGAAGACTTCTTCGATGGCCTCACCCCCATGTCCCTCGACACCGAAGCCGCCATCGGTGCCCCACTCGAAGTCTGGCACTTCGAATCAAACGGCAACCCACTCACCACCAAGCTCACGCTTGATAACTACGACATGGGCACCTACTTCCTCAGCGGCTCCTACTTCCTCACCTACGAAGCCTCCGGTACTATCTCCTATCGCGACGGCTCCTACACCTTCCCTGTCGCAAAAAACGGCAAGCTCGCAGGCATCCTCATCGATTACTCCTCCTCGAATGAGCTCTCTACCATCATGCCGGCATCCATCATCGAGCACTTCCTCACCGACCTCGCCTCCCCACCCTACCGCGGATTCCCCAATTTCGGCATCCGCTACTCCAACACCCTCGATAGCCAACTAAGAAGCTTCGTTGAAATGGGCGACACCACCGGCGGCATCTTCATCTCCGGCGTCATCCCCGGAGCCTCAGCCGCGAAAGCAGGCATCGAAGAGGGAGACGTCATCACCAACATCGCAGGACACGATATCGATTCCCGCGGAAATTACGAAGACCCCACCTACGGCACCCTCTCGATCTCCCACCTCGTGAAAGGCAGCGTCTTTGCCGGTGATACCATCCCCGTCTCACTCCTTCGCAAAGGCAAAGAAATGGAATTCGAAGTAAACCTCATCCGCAAAGAACCCAGCGATTATCTCGTACGCCCCTACAGCTTCGACCGCGCCCCACGCTACTACCTCCTCGGAGGAATGCTCTTCCAAGAACTCTCCCAAGATTATCTCGAATCCTATGGCGATAAATGGCGCTCCCGCGCCCCCTTCAAGCTCGTCTACGCCGCCGCCAATCAAGAGCAATTTGAAAAAGAAGGTCGCAAAAAACTCGTTTTCGTATCCGGCACACTCCCCACCCAAAGCACCCTTGGCTACGAAACCCTCTCCGGCACCATCGTGGATAAAGTGAATGGCAAATCCATCGGCTCCCTCGATGACCTCGACGCAGCCGTAGCAGCCCCCCCAGAAAATGGAATCCACCGCATCGAATTCTCCGAATTTCCCCATCAGCTCTTCATCAGCGAAGACGCTGCAAACAAAGACGAAGCCGAAGTCCTCACCCAGCGCTTCCGCATCGAGAAGTTGAAGCAGCTCAATTGATTTTCCCTGACAATCTGCGATCAATTACCCGTCCCTACCGCCATCCCTATTTCCTTGTGAGTCCCGAAAACCCAACCACCTCCGTCCCGACCCAAAACAAAAAGCGCCAGCTAGAAGGCGTCATCTTTGACTGGGACGGCGTCATTATCGACTCACACGACCAGCACGAAAGAAGCTGGTTCATGGTCGCCAAAGATCAGGGAAAAACCCTCACCTCAAAGCAATTTCGCGCCACCTTCGGCCAGCGCAATGAGACCATCATCCCCCTCCTCGGCTGGGCAGATCCTCAAGACGAAGCCGGCATCAAAAAACTCGCGGATAGAAAAGAAGAATACTACCGCCAGCTCATCAAGGAAGACGGCATTGAGCCTCTCCGCGGAGCAATCGGCCTTCTCTGCGCCCTCAAAGACGCAGGCATCCCACGCGCCGTAGGCTCCTCCACGCCCTACGAAAACATCAAGGTCGTCATGGAAATCACCGGCCTCGAAGACCTCTTCGATGATGTCGTCGCCAGCGAAGACGTCGTCCTCGGAAAACCCGATCCAGACGTCTTCCTCCAAGCCGCCCTTCGCCTGGCAGTAGAGCCTGAAGCCTGCGCCGTAATCGAAGACGCCCCCGCAGGACTCCGCGCCGCAAAACTCGCCGGCATGAAATCCGTAGCTATCACCACCACACACAGCGCAGAATCTCTCGCCGCCGAAGCTCCCGACCACACCGTAGGAGACCTTCCCGAGGTCACCCTAGACGTCCTAAAAGACCTCTTTAAATAAGCCACGCTTCATCTTCGGGACGCGAAATCCACCCCCCGAAGTATGCGCACACTCCTTCTCTTCCTTCTCACTGCCGCCATAGCCTGCGGTGCCCCCACCGATTACCAAAGCAGAGGAATCGAGCACTTCTTCAAGGCAGAGATCGACGCCGCCATTTCGGATTTCGATACCTACCTCTCTCACAATCCACGAGCAGCCCCCCACCACTGGCAGCGCGGAATTGCACTCTACTACGCCGGGCGTTTCGATGAAGGAGCCGTCCAATTTGAAAAACACCGGGAGGTAAACCCTCACGACGTCGAAAACGCTGTTTGGCTTTTTCTGTGCAACGCCCATGCGATCTCACTCGCCACAGCCCGCGCATCGATCATTCCCTACACCCACGATCCACGCATCCCCATGCGCCAGATCCACGCCCTCTTCGCCGGCACCGGAACCAAGCAAGCCGTCCTCAAAGCCACTAAAAGCGGCAGCCCCTCCCCTTCCGAACTCCGCAGCCGCCTCTGCTACGCCCATCTCTACCTCGGCCTCCACGCCGAAGCCCATAGTGATCGCAAGCTCGCCCTCGAGCACATCAAAAAAGCCGCCAATATCTACGCAATGCCCCACTACATGGGCAAAACGGCCAAAGTTCACCTCAAGCTCGGCGGCCCACGAAAGCCAATCCCCAGCCCCGATACCATCCCCGTCGCAACTCCGGCACTCCCCAGCCGCGATCCCCTAGCCCCATCGGCCGAGCTATTCCCCACAACGCCACTTGAAGAGCCCAAGCCTTCCCCAAAAGAAGACCGGTAATATCCGCAGCAGCCAACCTTCGCAAAATCGGCTACCAAAAACCGTATTGCCCAGTCACCAGCACGTAGATTCCGAGCGCGAGATTCGCCACCGCATGCATCACCACGCACGCCCCCAGAGACTTCGTCCGAATCGCCAGCCACGCCATAGCAGAGCCAAAAATGATCGCGCCAAGCCAATCTACTGGGCTATGCGCCATCGTGACCATCAGCGTCGTAATTGCCACCGCCTTCAGCTGCCAAGTACCAAACGGAGTTTTTCGAAAATCACGATCCGTATCCACTAGCCAACGCATCAAAAAACCGCGCCAAAAAAGCTCCTCCACAAAAGGCACCAGGCAAGCCATCCGAACAAATCGCATCGCAATCGCCGAAATCTGAGCCGAGCGGCTCTCCGAAAATACCGAAGGATCAAACCCATCCAGCCGCGGAGTCAGCCCGAGAAATCGATACCACTTCTCACCATCAGGATCATCCAATCCAAGCCAGAGATAAAGATTCGCAGGAAGCACCCAGATAGCGATCGTCAAAATCCCCAAGATCACCGCCAAGCCAAAGCCACGAAAAGGGCGGAACGCATAATGCTTCCAAAAAAACGCGAGCACCCCCGCCACCACTAAAGTCTGGATCGGATACACCCACTGCTCGGGCGCACGGATATACCACGGCTGATCGGGATGGTCGATCAGCACCAATCCCGGCACCATGAGGAACGCCATAAAAACGCCCAGCGGCGCCGCGTGCGCCCAAACCGGGTTTTCCCGAATATTTGCTAGAGATGCCAATACTTCAAAATTAGAGATTCACACTACCCAGCGACCTTCATATCGCCCACATCACGAAGGCGTCCCACGAAATTCCCAAGCCGCTCCATCGCGGTGCGAAGATCATCGACCCCAGTCGCATAACACGCCCGGACATGCCCTTCCCCCGCAGCCCCAAAGGCATCACCCGGCACCACTGCCACAGACTCCTCTTCAAGAAATCTCATCGCAAATTCCTTACTGGTGAGCCCGAATTCACAAATCTTTGGAAAGACATAAAAAGCGCCACCCGGAGGAAAGCACTCAAGCCCCATCTCATCGAACGCACCCAGAAGAAGATTGCGCCGCATCGCATAAGAGCGATGCATCTCCTCCACCGCAGGCGCCCCATTTTCCAGTGCCTCAATCGCCGCCATCTGGCTCATAATCGGAGCACATAGCATCGAATATTGATGAATCTTCATCATCGCATCAGTCAGCACCGCTGGCGCACACGCATAGCCCAAGCGCCACCCCGTCATCGCGAATGCCTTGGAAAACCCATGCATCAAAATCGTCCGCTCCCGCATTCCTGGCATCGTCGCAATGCTCACATGATCTTCAGTGGTATAAAGAAGCTCCGAGTAAATCTCGTCCGTAATGCAGATCAAATCGTGCTTCACACAAAGTGCCGCAATCTTTTCGAGTTCCCCCAAAGGCTCCACAGCCCCCGTCGGATTCGTCGGAAAATTCAGCATCAGCACCCGAGTGCGCGGCGTGATCGCCTCCTCCACATCCTTCGCCATCAAGGCAAAATGATCCTCCGCCCGCGTCTGAATAGGAACCGGCTTCCCCCCAGCCAGCACAATACCCGGATTATACGAGACGTAGCACGGCTCGTGATAAAGCACCTCATCCCCCTCATTGAGCAGCGCACGAAAGGCCAAATCTAGCGCCTCGGAGACCCCCACCGTCACGATCACCTCCGATGCAGGGTCGTAAGCCACATCAAACTGTTTCAGGACATAGTCCGTAATACACTGGCGGAGCTTAGGCATCCCCAGATTCGAAGTGTAGCTCGTTTCCCCACGCTCAAGCGAATAAATCGCCGCCTCACGGATATGCCACGGAGTCGCAAAATCCGGCTCGCCCACTCCCAGAGAAATCACATCATCACGCCCCTGGACGAGTTCAAAGAAATCCCGAATACCTGACTTCGGAATGCTCCGCACCCGGTCGGAAATTTTGTCGTCGAGGCTCATAGCCGCCAATTGTCGCCGAAGCTAGCCAGAGGGCAATGAGCTTTTGGTGCAGGGAATGTCAAAAAATACTCAATCAGCCAAAATTTGCGCTCCGAGCATTACTGGACAATAGTATATACTCATATTGTCACAAACCCCCATGTCGCAAAAAAAGAATGGCTAATGGCCTCGCTAGCGTTTGCCTGCGCCCCCCTATTCTCCTTTCCACAGAGTGCTTAAGGGTGGGCAATACACTAAATTACTTGAGATTGTAGGAAGTATAAAAATCGCAATCCAATCCAAAAACAAGCCCCATCCCCCTTACGATTCGCTACGATGAAACACCTATTCTACACCGCCATTTCTTGCGGCCTCCTCACCACCCCCAGCCAAGGGGAGCTCCTGTTCGAAGAAATTTTTGACTATCCTGAAGGCCCCCTTGCTGGAAATACAAATTCTTTTGCTAATGCCTCATGGGTCGCTGTATCAGGAAGCGCTAACAGTGTCATTGCCGCTTCGAGCCTCGCCTACTCAGCCATCGAGAATGGAGGAAAAAGTGTCAATCTAACGTCTAGCACACGCTTAGCCATCGACCTAAGCAGTATCGCCGCAATTGATACCCCCACGGAGGGGAGCACCCTTTACATCTCCTTTCTTCAGCAACTCGGCGAGGCTAGCTCAACAAATTCGAATATCCTCGAATTTTGGAACCGCTCCACAGCGAATAGCGACATCACTTTCAGCTACGGAACAGACACCCGTATCGGCACCGCCGATCTTGGCCTCACCCTCCGCAAGACGAATCCCCGCTTCATTACGCTTCCTGCACCTGAGGCCGAGCTCAACACCAACACCAACCTTGTCGTTATCCGTGTTGATTACGGGATGGAAGACGAGGTAGATAACATTAGATATTACATCAATCCTGGGGCTTCCGAACCAAATTCCACTACGACAGTTGCCGACAACTCCGGCACCAACTTCAATCTTACCTTCGATCGAATCGGCTTTGGCTCCTTCCAACAGGGCGCGATGTCTGTAGACGCCATACGTATCGCCACTACCTACGAAGAAGCTGTAGCAGCCGCTTCCGACACTGACGACGATGGTATTCCCGACACCTACGAAATGGAAAACGGGCTCGATTTCATGGTGAATGACGCCGCCATAGACAACGATAGTGACGGGGGGCCAGATGGCCTCACCAATCTCGAAGAATTTCAAAACCGAACCAACCCACAGGACTCCGATTCCGACGATGATGGAATCAATGACGGCGACGAAGTGAAGGGCAACCAAAACCCGTATACTTCCGCTGACCCCCTAACCCCGGCAACTTCCCCCCCCGGCGTGCCGACAAATCCAAACAATGAAGACTCCGACGGCGATGGAATCCTCGATCTAGAAGAAATTACAATGGGGAATGACACTTACGTCACCAACCCAAATCAGGCAGACACAGACGGCGACTCCCTCCCTGATGCATTCGAAAGTAACGGAGGAATCGACCCTACCGACCCGAATGGTAATAACGGCCCCGACGGAGATCCTGACGAGGATGAGTTGTTCACAGATGAAGAATTCGAAGCTGGAACCAGTCCCACCAACCCAGATACCGATGGCGATGGTTACAGCGATTTTGTAGAAAATGGAGATGGAATGTTCTCTGACTCACGCACCACCGGCACTGATCCGCTCGACGAAGATACCGACGGCGATGGCCTACTCGACGGAATGGAAAACCCAAACGACGGAATCCTCGGGGGACCGATTCACCGCTCCGACCCCAATAAAGCGGATACTGATCTCGATGGTGTAAACGATTTAATGGAAATTACTGACGGTACCGATCCTCAAGACCCAAACTCCGTAAATCGACCCGACCTTGAACTCCTTTCAATCGAACCATTCGAAAATAGCGATTTTGAAAGCCCTGATATTAACTCTGGAGAAAGCACCCAGCTCCCTGGATGGATCCAGGACGGCACCCGCACGATAGAAACTACAGAATTCCTTAACGGCAGATTTACTGCCTCCGCCGGTGAAGCCAGCCAAGTTAGCAATCTATTTTTCCGAGGCAATCAGCCTCGCTCATTCCTAGCCCAAGACATTCGAGGAACAACAAATCTCAACTCCGAGATCCATTCACTCAGTGGACTTGAACTGCTCGGAGAAACGCTCTCTCTCCAATTACGAATCGGTATTGAGGCATTCACCACTGATTCCTTCGCCAATGCTCACGGTATCGTAGAGATTGGCCTACGAAACAAAGCTAGCGGATCAGATGAAGCCAGCTGGATTCAATCTGAAACTTTCTATACAGGGAGCCAAGGTGAAGCCACAGCAGCTAACGTCACCGCACAAATAGACCGCTATCTTGATCTCGATGAGACCAACCAAAATGGCGCGGCTCTCAACTATCAGAGGTCTTACATCATCCCTGAGATCCTACCAATAGTCGGCCTATCGGTCGAATTCGCGATCGTCGTTGATCGTGTCAACGACGCCGACCAGGGAAGAGCGCTGTTCGACGACATCGATATAACACTTGGTAACGGCGGATCTACCATTTCCTCGCTAGCACTGAGTCAAGTAGCTCTCACCGAAACCGGATTCTCCGCCATGGCCAGTAACCTTGACCCCACGCTTACCTACGAACTCCGCCGCACGACCGATTTGAACACTGGATTCGGAGAAACAATCGGCGACGCATTCAGCCCAAATGCTGATGGCACATTCCAGGTGAGCGATCCCGCCCCGCCAGCAGGCACCCGTGCGTTTTACAGAGTGCAAGAAGTTCAGTAGCGGAGAACTGAGCTTCAAATAAAACTCTAAACTTCAATTTGAGCCACCCGCAGTCGAGAGACTGTGGGTGGCTCAAACTCTTTAAACGCTACTGAAAAAGACACCCACCTACACTTCTCCGAGACCTTCGTGAAAATCCCTGCCGTGCTCGGTGGGCTTTACGTAGTTTTTACGAACCACGAAATCGCCAAAGCGTTCGCCTTCAGTGCGGCTTTTTGCGTAGGCTTCAATAATCGGGCGGAGAATATCGGGAATGTCTTCCGCTAGAGCCTTCTCCTTGTAGAGCTTATTGAGGCGATCTCCGGAAAATCCGGCTCCAAGATAGAGATTGTATTTCCCTGGGCTCCTTCCCACGAAACCTATTTCGGCAAGATAAGGGCGGGCACAGCCATTGGGGCAGCCGGTCATGCGAATGGTGATGGCATCATCCCGCAGACCATTCTCAGCAAGAATCTCTTCAATTTCCCCAACGAGTTCGGGGAGATAGCGCTCGCTTTCAGCAAGAGAGAGGCCGCAAGTGGGAAGCGCTACGCAAGCCATGGAGTGCAGGCGAATACCGCTCGCTTCGTAAGTTCGGTTGATGCCGTATTCTTTGAGCACGGCCTCGATTTTTGGTCGCATCTCGGGAGTGATGCTGCCGATGGTGAGGTTTTGGTTTGCCGTAAGGCGGAAATCACCCGTGTGAATTTTCGCGATCTCACGAAGCCCCGTCATAAGCTTAAATTTCTCTGTGTCTTTTACGCGGCCATTTTGAATAAAGAGGGTGAGGTGATGATTGCCATCGGTGCCATCGACCCATCCATAGCGGTCTCCGTTGCCCTCGAATTTGTAGGGGCGCTCGTCGCCGAGCTTGTAGCCAAGGCGCTGCTCGACTTCCGCACGAAACCAATCAAGACCACGATCATCGATCGTGTATTTGAGGCGGGCGTGGGCTCGATTCGTGCGATCACCGTAATCACGCTGCACGAGCATTACTTTTTCCGCGACGTCTACCGCCTGCTCAGGCGTGCAAAATCCCATGACCTGCGCCAATACCGGATAGGTCGATTTATCCCCATGCTTCATGCCCATGCCCCCACCAACAGTAACATTGTAACCAACCACTTTACCGCCCTCAATGATCGCGATGAAGCCTAGGCAGTGAGCAAAGATATCGACATCATTGCTCGGAGGAACGGCAACAACGATTTTAAATTTCCGTGGGAGATAGTGCTTCCCATATAGCGGCTCAATCTCCTCGGGATCGGGGGTGATTTTCTCTTTAAAACCGTCCTCTCCTTTGAGCCAGATCTCATGATACGCACCAGTCTGCGGAGTAAGGTGATCACTAATGTCCTGAGAGAGCTTGAGCGTGGCAGCGTGAGCTTCGGAGACGTGCGGGGTGGGATTGCACATGACGTTGCGGTTCACGTCTCCACAGGCGGCGATCGTGTCGAGGCAAGAGCGATTGATCTCGATCATGCTCTGCTTGAGCACGCCTTTTACAATGCCGTGAAACTGGAAAGCCTGGCGGGTGGTGAGCTTGAGGGTGTGATTCGCATGGGTGTTCGCGATGCGATCCATCTCAAGCCATTGCTTTGGGGTGGCAACGCCGCCTGGGACGCGGACTCGGATCATGAAAGAGAATGCTTTTTCTAGCTTCGCTTTGCGGCGTTCGCGGCGGAGATCGCGATCGTCTTGCTGGTAGATGCCGTGAAACTTGGTGAGTTGTGTGTCTTCGTCGGAGAGAGCCCCAGTGGAGGTATCGACAAGGCCTTCGGCGATGGTACCGCGAAGGTAGTTTGAAACGTCCTTGATCGTTTCGTTTTTGCTCTTCTCATCGAGCGGGAGGACGGGAGGTTCTGTATTCTTGACCATTTTAATCGGGATTGGGGTATTTTAAGACACCCTACGCTTTTGGCAATCTGCTTTTCGATTGCCGTTCCCGAATGTGAGGTCAGTGCCCTTTGTTAAACCGAGCCATTTCGCGCTGAGCTTCGCGTTTGTCCGTCTGCTCACGAAGCGCCTGGCGCTTATCTGACTGGACTTTGCCTCTGGCGACGCCGAGGGCTATTTTCACGAGGTGCCCCTTCCAGTAGGCGCGGAGGGCGACGAGGGTGCAGCCGCGCTCGGCGGTGAGGCCGATCAGAGTGGCGATCTCCTTCTTTTTAAGAAGGAGCTTTCGCGGGCGACGGGGAGGGTGCTGCTCAAAGCTGGCTTTTTCGTAAACGGCAACGTCCATGCCGTAGAGCCATACCTCTTCGTTTTCAATTCGCCCGAACGCGTCGCGAAGGTTTACGTGCCCCTCGCGAATCGATTTCACCTCGGTTCCTTTGAGCGCGATTCCACACTCGAACTCCTGGAGGATCGTGTAGTCGTGCCGAGCCTTGCGGTTATCGGAGATGTCGCCCGGCGCTTTCGGCTTATTTTTTTTATTTCGCGCCATGGGCGATGGGAGAAGAAGCCTACTTTAGACTTCTTCGATTTCCTCGTCGGGTTCGGCGACGATCACTTTGCCTTCGATGATTTCGAGAAGCGCGACATCAGCCATTCCCATGCCTGGAGTACGATCCACAAGTGGGTGACGACCGCTATTAAGCTGCCGCACGCGCTTGGATACCATGTTGATGAGAAGCGGACGATGCAGGATGACGGTGGCTGCTTTATCGACGAGGTCGGCGTTCATGGGGAAAAATGATTAAGGGGACAGATTAAAGGGAGGCTCCAGGGGCGCAGGGGGAAGCGGTTATAGCATACAGGGCGATTGTTGCAAGTGGGGCTGAGGCTCTTGGGGCTGATTTCGAGGAGGACATTCTCTGAGAGCCAACGGAATGCCCGCTCAATCGGCTTTGGAAACTTTCTCTTTTTTTAGGGTGATTGGCTTTACCCTGGCCTTCCCTGGTGGGGACCAGCTTTGAATCGTGGGGTCGTCCTTAAACGCCTGATGCACTAGGCGGCGAAAATAGGCGTTCATGGGGGCGAGACGAGCCGGCCGCCCGGTGATGCGAACGGATTCAGCCTGCTGGCGAACGTCCGCGAGGAAGTTGTCTTCGCGCATAGCTCGGAAGTGCCCAATGTCTACCCGGACGCGGGGGGCGTTGCTGTCCTGCTCTTGGAGGAGACGATTCAGGAGATACTGGATGTCGTTTAGCCGAGTCCCCCCTTTTCCAGTGAGGATAGCAGCGTCTCCGGTGATGACCTGGAGACCAGGGTCGGCACCATCTTCTCCGATTTCCTCTACAATTTCGCAGGGAAAGCCTAAATACCCGAGAAGAGTATCAAGAAGAGGCGTAGCAGCAGCGGGCGGGGCGATGGCTCCAGTGGACATACCTAGAGTTTACCCCGGAGAGGACCATTTATGAACCGCCTTTTTTGCGAGCAGATTTGCCTGCTCCGCCAGTGCGGGGACCCTGAGGCTTTTTAGGCTTTTCGGGGGCTCCGGTAAGGCTGCGCTTCGATTTTGCTGGGCGTTCTTTTTTCTGTAATTCCACATCAGGACCACGCTTGGTGAGCCACGTCTGGAAAATTCCGATGATGTTCTGCGCAGTCCAGTAGAGAGCAAGCGCGGAGGCAAAGCTGTAACAGATGAAGAGGAAGAAGACCGGCATGATCATGAACATGCGCTGCTGGGTTTTATCGCCTGTATTTGGCGTCATCATCATTTGCAGAAGCATGGTGCCGGCCATGAGAAGCGGAAGCGGATTGATGGGAAGGCCGGCAATGTGGCCAACGGTGTCTGGGGCAGAGAGGTCTTGAACCCAGAGAAAATTAGCACCTCGAAGCTCAACTGCGCTCTGGAGCATGGTGTAAAATCCAAAGAAAATCGGCATCTGGAGAATCATCGGAAGACAGCCTCCAATGGGATTGACGCCGTAATCCTTGTACAGCTCCATGACCTTCTGCTGCTGTTTTTGAGGCTCGTCTTTATACTTGGCCTGGATCGCCTTCATCTTGGGCGAAAGTGCCGCCATGCGCTTCATGGACTTCTGGCTCTTGGCGTAGAGTGGCCAGATGATGATACGAATCGTGAGCGTGACGAGGAGAATGGCGACGCCGAAATTGCCAACTTTGCTGTAGAACCACAGCATGAGCTTCATGAGCGCTACGCAGATGATATTAAAAATGCCGTAGAAGAGCATATCCTCTCGCTGATCGCCGAGGTCTTTGAGACCAGCGTAGGAACGCGGCCCCGCGTAAATTTCGAAATTTTGGGTGAGTGGGACACCTGATTCAAGAGCCGCAGGTGGAAGTGAGAAGGCGGTCTCACAAGCATAATGCTGCTTATCATCCTGCTCACCAGGAGGCAGCGGCGCTGGGATACGGCGCCCCCAGACGGTGCCAGCTCCATGAACCTCAGGGGTAATTAGGGTGCAGAAAAACTGGTTGAAGGTACCGGCCCAGAGGAGGCCGTCGCTGGTGATATCAATAGTGCGGCGGTCTTCGCCGAATTTCATGAAGAGGAAACCACTTTTACCGAAATCATTCGCGGACTTAGAATCAGCTTCACCACCCGTATTCCAACCGAAGGAAGGCGGGACACGCTCACGCTTGAGAAGAGGATTGATCGCACCCGAGTAGAGGTAAAGGGCTCCGGTGCTCGCTGGCGTGGCCGCAGTATTAGTAAGCGTTAGCTCAAGATCGATGAGGTAGCCTTCGGATTGAGTGACAGGAATCCCTTCTTCCTGAGGCTCACGAAGGGTGAATTTTTTACGAATGGTGAGACCTGCCGGAGTGGAGGCCTCGTAAATGACGGAAGAATCAGTCGATTCTATGACGGCGAAGACGATGTCATTGCCGAGCGAATCAGCGCCCGAGCCGAGGGAGCCGATGGGCGCACGACCAACGCTATTGAGGATGACGTTGCCTCCACGTTTGCTCTCTTCCTGAGTAAGAAGACGGACGAAGCGAACTCCTCCACCGAGGTTGGTAAAGGTCGCCTCGACGAGGGAATTTTTAAGAGTGGTCTCTTCTACACCTGCGGGTGGGGCACTGAGAGTGGCGGCACCAGAGGTAATGACTGCAGGAACAGTGGATCCCGCAGCATTCGTGCTGCCCGTTTCCGGCGCTGCCGGGATTGTCTCAGTGGCTACTTGCTCTGCCGGCGCCGGCGCAGGCGGCTTCGGCATGAAGAAGGAAGTGTAAACAAGACCGAGCACACAGAGTGTGACGATGATATAAGCTTTGCGGTCCATGGTAGGAAAATCAGAAGATGCGGGGGACGAAAGTGTGGAGAATTTGAGGGCTGTCCAGGGCTAGCGAACCGGATCGTAGCCCGAACCGCCCCAGGGCTGACAGCGGCAAATACGGCAAAAGCCAAGCCAACCTCCTTTGATAAACCCGTGACGCTCGATTGCCTCAAGAGTGTAAGCGGAACAGGATGGCGTAAAACGGCAACCACTGCCCGGACCACCGAAAAGGTGCATCGCAGGCGAGAGCGCCAGCTGGTAAAAGCGGATAAGAAGACGACTAAGGATCTTCATCGAGCGGATTCGGTCGAGTCCAGAAGCTTCCGCGTAAGCCACAGCCATTCAGACCGAAGCTTAGCATAGGGAGCAGTGGCCGCGCGATGGCGGGCGATAGTGACAATCCGCGTACCTGGCGGAATTTTCTCTCCGCTCTCCTGAATGACCGCACGAATACGGCGGCGGGCACGATTGCGGGCGACAGCGTTGCCTATTCTTTTCGTCGTGATAATACCAAAACGAGCAGGAGCATCACCGTGGCCGGTGGAGACTCCCATCACAAGGCTCGATCCTGCCTTTGAGTGCCCATCAGAGCGCACCTGGCGAAATTCGCCAGATTCGGTGAGTCGGCGCTCCCGGGGAAACTGCATCTCGGGAGCCGGCGGCAAGACCGGAGCGACGAGCGTTAGATGCTCTGGCCAGCGCCAGCGTGGCGGGCGTATCTGATCTCGGCACCCTTCGGTACGAGGCGCTTACGGCCTTTGGCTCGACGGCGCTTAATGAGATCGCGACCGGCTTTAGTGGCCATGCGGGCACGGAATCCATGCTGGCGGCGGCGGGTGCGCTTGGAGGGCTGGTAGGTACGTTTCATCGTCTCTTAGAAAACTTGCAGTATTGAACCCTTCCGACGAGTATTTCGCGGCTTCCAGGCGTGGAGCCAGGTCGAGAGGGGCGCGCAGAATACGGGGTTTCGAAGGCTTGTCAACGCATCTGCCATTGCTCAACCTGAGAATTTTTATTTAGCGGGATTATCTTTCCGATCTGCATGGATTCTGCTACTGGATAGCACTCCAAAAGATGAACCAACCTCCATCAGAGATCGTCCGGATCGAACCCGCCACCATCGAAGACCTCAGCGGGCTCACCGATTTACTCATGGCACTTTTTGAAGTGGAAGAAGACTTCGAGCCCAACCGCGACAATCAGGAACACGGACTCCGCCTCATCCTAGAGCAGCCACGGCATGGGCGCATCTTCGCACTGCGGAACGATCACACGATCATCGGGATGATAAACATCCTTTTCACCGTCTCCACCGCTGTCGGCGGAATGGCAATTTTGCTAGACGACGTCATCGTGCACCCAGATCACCGCGGACAAGGCTACGGCGCGCAGCTTTTGGAATACGTCTCCGAATTCGCCCGAGTGAAAAAATTTCGTCGAATCACGCTGCTCACTGACCGGACTAGCGAAAACAGCCAGCGATTTTTCGAGCAAAACGGCTTTGTGATGTCAGGGATGGTTCCCATGAGAAAAATGCTCTAAATTTGCGTTCGTCGATGGGCTGCGGCATATCGGTCGCAATCATGGAAAACGTGAAATTAGAATACATCTGGCTCGATGGCTATCAGCCCGAGCCAAACATGCGCGGAAAAACGACGATCATCACCGTCGAGGATGCCCTCAATGTGAAACTCGAAGACTGCTCGGAATGGTCTTTCGATGGCTCCTCCACCCAACAAGCCGAGGGAGACACCTCCGATTGCATCTTAAAACCCGTTTCCATCTACTCCGATTCAGCTCGCCACAATGGCTACGTCGTCCTCTGTGAAGTCCTCGATTCCGAGGGCAATATCCACCCCTCAAACACCCGCAGCACATGGGACGACGATGAGGACATGTGGATCGCTTTCGAGCAGGAATTTTTCCTCATGAAATTTGGGAAGCCCCTCGGATTTCCCAAAAAAGGTGAGCCGGCACCTCAGGGTCCCTATTATTGCTCGGTCGGAGCGGATATCGCCCAAGGCCGTGAAATCATCGAGGAACACCTCGACATCTGCCTCGACGCTGGAATTGGAATCACAGGAGTGAATGCAGAAGTCGCCATCGGACAGTGGGAATTTCAATGCTTCGCAAAAGGTGCCAAGCAAGCCTGCGACGACCTCTGGGCGGCCCGCTACTTCCTATGCCGCACAGCCGAGGCACATGGACTCAGTATCGAATTCCACCCCAAACCAGTAAAAGGCGACTGGAATGGCTCCGGCATGCACGCTAATTTTTCAAATTCCGAAATCCGCGAGGCTGGCGACCAAGAAATAATCGAAGCCATCTGCGAAAAATTCCGCCCCGTGCACGACGAACATATTGCAGTCTACGGATCACACAATAATCAACGGCTCACAGGCAAGCACGAGACCCAGAGCATCGATACCTTCAGCTACGGTGTCTCCGATCGAGGCGCATCCATTCGCATTCCACTCGCGACCGTAATAAACGGATGGAAAGGCTACCTCGAAGATAGACGCCCAGCGTCGAACGCCGATCCTTACAAAATCGGCGGACGCATCCTGGAGACCCTTCGAAGTTAGACCGCTTCCGCGAAACAATCGGCAACGAGAAGCGCCGACTGCAGACGATCCGGTGCACCACGCACCATCTTCAATGCTTCGAGATTCCCTAGGCCACTCGCCTCGGATTCTCCAAGCATCATCGCGCGGTAATTTGCGACCAACCCTCTTGCCTCAGCAAGAGCCTTCCCCTCGATTAAAGCAACCATCAAATCCGCGCTCGCCGTACTCACCGCACAGCCCCCGCCATCAAATCTCGCGCACGTAATCACGCCCTCGGCGGAAACTGCCAACGAAAGCGCAAGCTCTACACCGGAAAGCGGATTCTCAATCACGTGCCCGTGCGTTTCTCCCGAGCATTTCCCCTCATGCTGCGGCCGGCGGAAATGATCCAGAATCACAGCCTGGCAAATCTCGAGGTCATCAAACACTGGCAAGCTCGGCAATAGTTTCGAAAACACCACCTCCGAGAAGCACGTCTCCCTGATAAAACCCACAAATCTGCCCCGGAGTAAGTGCCCGTTGTGGCTCATCGAAATCAAGACGGAAGATCCCCTCCCCCGCTTCAGCTACCGTCACCGGCACCGCAGCCGTACGATACCTAGGTTGTGCCGCAATTCGATCACCAGGCCTCACTACTCGATTGGTAAACGAAAGACTCCCGACGGTACAACTCCCCGCATAAAGCCCCGGCGTATCCACCTTATCAAAACCAACCACGAGCACATTATCTTCCGCGCGTTTCGCCACCACCACATAAGGCTCTTTATACACCGGCGACGCCACCCCTAATCCTTTGCGCTGCCCCAGCGTGTATAAGTGAAGCCCCGAATGCTCGCCGATCGTCTCTCCATTCACCATCTTAATCGGCCCCGGACTATCATCGACAAAATTTTGTAGGAAATCCTTCATCTTCACCTCCCCAATAAAGCAAATCCCCTGGCTATCTTTCTTCGCCGCATTCGGCAGCCCCGCCTTTTCTGCAATCCCCCGCACATCAGGCTTAAGCATCCCTCCAATCGGAAAAATCGCCTTCGCCACCTGATGCTGTTCCAGCAACGCGAGAAAATAGCTCTGATCCTTATTCGGGTCGAGACCACGGAGCAAATCGTAGCACCCATCCTCACGCTGCACCGATTGAGCATAATGCCCAGTCGCCACCCCCTCAAACCCCTGCGCCAACGCATAATCTAAAAACACGCCAAATTTCATCTCCCGATTACACATCACGTCCGGATTTGGCGTCACCCCACCCTCGTAGCCCGCCAGAAGGTATTTCACCACACGCTCCCGATACTCCTTAATCAAATTCACTACACGAAATTCGATCCCCAGCGCATCACACACAGCCTCCGCATCCACGATATCCTGCTCCCAAGGACAATCACCGAGGATATTTTCCTCGTTGATCCAATTCTTCATATACGCACCCACCACCTCATGCCCCTCCTGTAAAAGGAGAGCCGCTGCGGCGCTGCTATCGACACCGCCCGACATCGCTGCGAGCACTCTTGCCATCGTAAGCCAATCCACTACCGTGCGCGCCCGCCGCAATCAAGTGGCCGTAATGCATCTCTCCCTTCCCATGGAATTCCGCGAGTCCACCGAAATTGAAAAACCCAGCTCCGGCATCGCCGGCTGCCTCATCCCCATCACAATTGTCACGGTTCTCATCGCCATGGTCAGCTGGGCTATCTACACACTGCTCCAGCAGGATAAAAAGATTGATGCCTTCACCACCTCGCTCCCCGCCCCCATCACCATCGCCACCCCCTCGCCCGCCGATCTCGAAGTGCTCCACGCGAAGCTAGGCAGTTTCGCCACCGGAGAAACACTCACCACCACGCTCTCCACAGCAGACCTCAATACACTCATCGCCACCCACCCAGCGCTAGTCGATCTCGCGCCCATGCTCACCATCACCGCAATCACCCCCGAGCACATCTCCGCGCAATCCGCATTCCCCATGCGCAAACTCCGCTCGCAAGACCCACGCTACCTCAACGCTGAAATCACCACAATCCCTCGCGTAGCCAACGACGGCCAACTCTTCTTCGACCTCCTCTCCCTCGAAGTCCCCGGAAAAACCATCGACGAAGGATTTGTCGGCAACTACCGCCAGCAACGCATCATCGACTCCATGGTGCTACGCCCCTTCGACGCCGCACCAGGCATCAAAGCCATCATCACCTCCATCACAGCAATCGAGCTCAGCCCCGACACCCTCACCATCACGCGCTCAGCCCCCGCGCCCCCAGAGAATCTCCAGTAAAGCATCTCAATTCTCACCACTCCTATCTCACTCAGCAAAATGTCCTACCTCGATTCCCTCTTCTCCCTCCAAGACCAAACCGCCGTCGTCATCGGCGGCACCGGCGTCCTCTGCGGCACCATGGCACAAGGCCTCGCCCGCGCCGGAGCCGAAGTCATCCTCGTTGGCCGCTCCCAAGAAAAAGCCGACGCCCTCCTCAAGGAAATCGAATCCGAAGGCGGCAAAGGCTACTTCCTTAGCTGCGACGTCGGCGACCGCTCCGCCGTCGAAACTCTCCTCTCCGATGTCATCGCCAAATCCGGCAAAGTCGATATCCTGGTCAACGGCGCAGGGATCAACTCCCCCACCCCCTTCCTCGAAATCCCAGCAGATGAATTCGACCGCATCCTAGACATCAATCTCAAAGCCGTCTTCACCGCCTGCCAAGTCTTCGGCACCTACTTCACCGAAAACAACATCGAAGCCTCCATCATCAACGTCGGCTCCATGTCCGGCATCATTCCCCTCAGCCGCGTCTTCACCTACAGCCTCACCAAAGCCGCCGTCCACAACCTCAGTAAAAACCTAGCCCGTGAATGGGCCGCCCAAAACATCCGGGTAAACACCATCGTCCCCGGCTTCTTCCCCGCCGAGCAAAACAAAAAAGTCCTCTCCCCCGATCGCATCGAGCAAATCATGAGCCACACCCCAGCCAAACGCTTCGGCAACGCCGAAGAACTC
>CALAIY010000119.1 GCA_937922595.1 uncultured Verrucomicrobiales bacterium
GGTTCCTTCCACAAAAATTTCTACCTCGTCCTCATCAACGTCTAAAAGTAGCATGCTGAACGAATCAATAGGAGATTCGAAGTCCAGTCGGAGGGTGCCTACTCCCGCTCATCTCCTAGCTATCGAAAAAAGCCCCCGGACGCTCCGCGTCCGGGGGCTTTTTTATTTCATAATTGGAAGCACTCAAATGAAGCCATCCAACCACGCCCATCTGAGTTCAACAAAGACAGTATCATAACTTTCCGCCATTAATACAATGCCGGGTCAGAGGGATCTAAATCATCGTTCATTCCTAATCTACGATTTCTTTCTCAGCCCCCGGCTTACTAAAAACGAAAATAGTAAGATACCGCCACCAATTGCCATCGGCTCTGTATTTGCCTTCACCTCATCACCTACTGAAGATACTGTGGGATCATCAGCTAGATATACTACCGAGACTTCTCCAGCTTTCAGCCCGTCATCGAAAATCGTTTTCGGCACCGTGAATTTTTTCCGATATCCCTGTCCATTTTCGGCGGCTTCGTAATCCACGATCAAACTGAGACTCTGCCTCCCCTTCCCTGTGTTGAGCACGTCTGAGGACACCACCTTCCCGGGAACTTCCACTCCCTCTGCCTGCAGCTTGCGGCTCTTACGGTATTCCACCGCGCCGATGCCCAGCATCGCGATTCCTCCGAAACATCCCAGCCACATTGCGATGCGCAATTTTTTTCGCAGCGCAGGTGGTATTACGGCTCTTTCATTATCCATAAATACAATAGATACCATTTCGAGAAATATTCCAGCCCATACTCAAGCGGCTCGCCACACTCTCTTTCATTCACCCCAGCTCCATCTCGAGCTGCGCCTGTACCTCTGGCTCAGGCGGGGCGAATCTTACGCCTACGCCAAGCAGTCTTACCGGTTTCCCCTGCCCTCTTTCCCAGGCTTCGGCTAGGAGCTGAGGGAAGAGGTCGCGATCGAAAGTGCTCGTGGCGCGTTCGACGGTGGTCTTGGTGAAATCGCCGAATTTCATTTTCACCTTCACGCTTTTGATGATGCGGTTTGGTGCGGAGCGCTTTAGATCCGTAGCCTGCTCTTCGATGAGGGGGAGTAGCTTTGCCAAGCACTCTTCGGGAGTGGTGAGATTCTCAGAATAGGTGCGCTCATTGGCGAGGCTCTTGCGAATTCGATGGGGCTTCACTTCCCTCGTATCACGGCCGCGGCAGAGATCGAAGAGGGCGACGCCGAATTTCCCGAGGCTTTGGGCGAGTTCGCCGCGAGACATTTTCTGAAGGTCGCCGCAAGTCTGGACACCGGCGGCGGCAAGGCGCTCGGCGGTTTTGGGGCCGATGCCCCAGAGCTTTCTGGCGGGGAGGGCGGCCATGAATTTTTCAACTCCATCGGCATGGACTTCGAATTGGCCATTTGGCTTGCGCCAGTCACTCGCGATCTTGGCGAGCAGTTTATTTTCAGCGATGCCAGCGGATGCAGTGAGCTGAGTCTTCTGGTGGATTCGGTAGCGAACCTCCCTCGCAATCGATGCGGCAGACGAACGAAGGTGGGAAACATCGAGGTAGGCTTCATCGAGCGAAAGCGGCTCGATCATTTGGGTAAATTGGGAGAAAATCTCACGAATTTGCCCAGAATCGCGTTTGTAGACGTCGAAGCGTGTCGGCACCACGATGAGTTCTGGGCATTTGCGCAGCGCCTGAAAGGTGGGCATTGCAGAGTGGCAGCCGAATTTGCGTGCCTCGTAATTACAGGTCGTAAGCACGCCCCGCCCGGAACTCCCGCCAACTGCGACGGGCTTTCCGGCAAGGGACGGATTGTCCCGAATTTCGATTGCCGCATAGAAGCAGTCCATATCGATGTGGATGATCTTGCGATTCATAAGGGCGATGCAAAGGTAGCGCGCTCCCGCAGGATGCCTAGCCACCCCATGAGACCCGTATTATTAGCCACGGCAGCCTTTGCCCTTACCCTCACGTCAGCCTTTGCTCAAGAGACTCCCGCCAACGCGGACTCAGCGAGCCAGGAATCATTCTCAGGTCCAGTGGTGACCATTGAGACCTCTCTCGGAACCATTACCCTTGAACTAGACGACGAGAAAGCGCCCAAGACTTCGAAGAACTTCCTTCACTACGTGAAAACGGGGTTCTATGAAGGCACCGTTTTTCACCGCGTGATCCCAGAATTCATGGTGCAATCAGGTGGCTACGCTCAAGAGCCTGAAGGAAAACTCGTCGAGAAGACGACGCGCCCTCCAGTAACATCGGAAGCAAAAAATGGCCTGAGCAATCTCAAAGGCACGCTGGCAATGGCTCGCAAAGAAAACAGCCCCAACTCAGCGACCTCGCAGTTTTTCATCAATACCGTCGATAATACTCGCCTCGATCCACCGAGCATCGATGGCGTCGGCTACACTGTTTTTGGCAAAGTGATTGGCGGCATGGAGATCGTCGAAAAAATCAACGCCCTGCCGACCACGATTCGCAAAGTCCAGACCCGCTTGGGGAATGGCTCCATCTTCGAAGTCGATCTCCCGAATGTCCCCACAGAGGACGTCGTGATTAAGAAAGCCGTTTATGTGAATGATCCTGCCAAGGTTGTTACCGAGCCCACTCCCGAGCCTGAAGAGCCGCCTCTGTCCGAAGAAGTAAAGGAACCTGCAGATCAGTAAGATCCGTCATAGCGGCGTGCGGCAGGCACACCCGAAGGCTCTTTTTGGAAGACGTCTTTAAAGAATCCCTTCACCGCACCGCCGGTTTTTACGGCACTGCCGGCAATTGCCGTCGCGCCGGTCGAGACGGATGTCTTCGCGCGCTTGATGCTGCTCGATACGACCTCGCTTACAGCGCTTTTACGCCCCCACTTCTGGCGGAGCACACGGCCATCACTCGCGCGGATGAGCACTTCCCCCACTTGATCACCTTTTTTGTCCCGCAGTCGTAAAATCCAAATCGCTCCGGAGGCTGGATCCCCTCCGCGGATCTCGTAATCGATGGAATCAAACCCCGTCCCGCTATCATTCGCGAGCTTATCAGCAATGATGAAAGCCCCGCCAGAATCGATCTTCAGCTGGGAAAGTGGCACCACATAATTCGGCACCTGGCTGTGATATGCCGGCGGGACGTATTGATCTCCCACGACTTTCCCGCCCTGCACCGCAAAATCCCGTAGGACTCCCCGTTGCTTCGGATCACGGGCGATAAATCTCCATACAGGAGGCTGGTCGATCCCCCCCACCCCGATCACGTGCACCACTTTGGTTCCGATCCTCGCACCTCTTTGCTTCTTCAGGGCGGACATCGCCTCGAAGGCGGTTGGCTCCGCGCCAAGCGGCGAAATGAGCATTCCAAAAATCCCAAACGCGGCCATAATTACTATAGTTTTCATTATTTTATCAGAAAGCCGCGCTCCTGACGGCTACTGTGATTTTAAGGCTTCTTGATAGTTCAACAACCTTAATTTTCTTATTCTCACAACGCTGAAAAATTAAGGTCACTTAAATTTCTAAAAAAGTTAATTGTCATATTCTCATTTTTGTGAAATAACCTAAAGGACTTTAAAACGATATGGCCAAAATTCTCATAATCGACGACGAAGCTGCAATCCTCGAAATGATGGTGCAGCTCTGCAATAAGATCGGCCACGAGCCGCTCCCCTTTCAGACCGGCAAAGAAGGCATGGAGGCAATGGCAAAAGAGCGACCGGAGCTTCTCATCGTCGATCTCCGCATCGGAGACATCAGCGGCCTGCAAATCATTCAGAAGTGCAGCGAAGAATACCCAGATACCGCCGTAATCATGGTCACTGGATACGGCAGCGTGGAGACGGCGGTGGAAGCGATGAAGCTCGGAGCCTTCGATTATCTCACCAAGCCATTCGACCTCGGAGACCTCCAGCGCACGATCAACCGCGCGATCGCACAGACCGCCGGAGACATTGGAGCAGGTGCCACCGTCGCCGCTTCGATCGCGCCTACCCTCGTCACCGAATCAGCCCACATCATCGGCAAAAGCGATCCCATCCAGGAGATCCACAAGATCATCGAGAAGGTCGCGGATAATCACAGCCCCGTTCTTCTCGAAGGTGAATTCGGCTCAGGAAAGCAGCTCATCGCACGTGTTCTCCATGAAGAGAGCTCGCGCCGCGAAGCCCCATTCAAAATTCTTCACTGCAGCGCCCTTCCGGAAAACCTCCTCGAACAGGAACTTTTCGGAGCTGGCGGCCATGCGAATACGATCTTCAACCGAGCCCAAGGCGGCACCGTGCTCCTCGAAGAAATCCACCACCTTCCGATCCGGCTCCAAAGCCAGCTCGATAGTTTCCTCGAAGACCTCAATGGACGCCGTCTGCGGGGCAGCCTTCCGGAAAACCTCGATTTCCGCGTCATCGCCTCCACCACCGAGTCTCTCGAAGCTCTCGCGAAAGACGGCAAATTCCGCGAAGATCTCTATTACCGCATCTCGGTCATTCCCGTGGCAGTACCCCCGCTGCGCAAGCGCCAGGACGATATCGCCCTCCTTGCCGATCACTTCCTCACGAACTTCGCCAAGCTCACCGGCACCCAGAAACAAGAGATCGACAAATACGCGGCAAAGCTCCTCAAAAACTACGACTGGCCCGGCAACGTCGGAGAGCTGCAAAACGCCATCGAGCGCGCCTGCACCTTCGCTGAAAACGGTCGTGTCCGCCCGCCAGATCTTCCTCCAAAAGTGAGCCAGAAGGTCGAAGTAAGCGACGAAGATTCGAATGGCGGAAAAGTCCAGCTCCCTATCGGCAGCCCACTCTCTGAATTCGTGAAGAAGCAAGAGCGCCTCTTCATCCGCGAGACTCTCCGCTACAACGGCGGCTCACGCGAAAAGACCGCCAGTATGCTCGGCATCTCGATCGCGACGCTTTACCGCAAGATGGGACTCAAGCTCGAGCGGGAGAAACTCCTCAGCTAGATAAAGAACGCGCGCGCGTCACACGCCCTCACTCCCCGCAAAAGGGGTTTGAGCGGCGCTCGTCTCCTACCGTAGTTTCTGGTCCGTGACCGGGGAAGACGCGGATAGCATCCCCCAAGGGGAAGAGTTTTTCGCGAATACCTTGGACAAGGAGTTCGCCATCACCATTCGGGAAATCACTTCGCCCCACGCTTCCTGCGAAAAGAATATCGCCGCCGAAAAATAGCTTTTCCGCCACCAAGTGGAAGCCAATACTATCCGGCGAATGCCCTGGAATATGAACAATTCCAAATTCAGGGAACCCCTCGATCGCCAGCTTCTCCTCTCCCTCCAATAGCTGCGTCACCAAATATTTCGGCACTTCCAGCAGCGTCCCCGTGGCACCAGCAAGCCGCTCTTCCAGTGTAAGATCCTTCGAATACGCGCTCCACGCGTAAATTGGGATCCCCCATTTTTCGGCCACCTTCGCCGCATCCATCACGTGATCGAAGTGCTGGTGCGTCAAAAGCAGCGCCGCCGGTTTCGCTCCGCGCGCCTCTAGCCATTCCGTCACACCCTCCGGCGCATCAATGAGCAGTTCCGCCCCTGCGGCCGAACGCGCAAGCACCGCATTCGTTGCCACCATTCCCCCTGTGTAAATTTCTGTAGCGACGCCTTGATTCATTTCGGACATGGCGCGCACTGAACACGTAATCTCCACTCCCGCAATCGCGTTCGCATTCCCTCCAAGTCCATGCTTTCTTCTCGCCAATCTGATGCGTTTCCCCTTATTCCGCCCCGCCACCCTCGCCGCGATCATTGTTGCCACCGCGTGCTCCTACTTCCCCACCAAAGCCCCAGCCGATACCAACTACGGTCAAATCGGACTCTACGTGGCTACAATGCTCCAGACGAGCCACTACACTCGCCAGGACATCGACGACGAAATTTCAGCCCACACCCTGGATCTCTACATCAACACACTCGATTTCAAGCACCTCTACTTCACCCAGGCAGACATCGATGAATTCAATGCCCTCTACCGCACCAAGCTCGATGACCAAATCCTCATTGGCGACATCGGTGCCGCAGAAAAAATCTACTCTCGCTTCATGGAGCGCGTCACCGACCGCACCGAAAAAATCAAAACGCTCCTCGCAACCCCAGAAGCCTTCATTTTCGACTCTGATCGCACTACAAAAGTAAGCCGCAAAGACGCCCCATTCCCCAAAGACATCGCACAAGCCGACAAAATTTGGCACAACATCATCGAAGGCGAGCTCCTTCAGGAAAAACTCCGCCGCACGATCACCGAAAGAGAAAAGGCCGAAAAAGAGGCCAAAAAAGCCGCAAAGCAAGCAGCGCAATCTAAAGACAAACCAGCTGCGCCTGAAACCGTCTCCCTAGAAGACCCAGAAGACGAGAAGCCAGCCGAGGAAAAGATCCTTCGCCGCTACACCCGCTTCGTCGATAACCTCAAAGAAAACGGCGAAGAAGAGATCGTAAACCTCTTCCTCACATCCCTCTCCTCCGCCTACGATCCACACTCCGATTGGTTTTCCCAAAGTGAATGGGACAATTTCATGATCTCCATGAAAAATGCCCTCGTCGGCATCGGAGCCCTTCTCAGCGTGAAGGACGATGGGCTCACCGAAATCCAAGGAGTCGTCATTGGTGGACCTGCCGCCAAACAAGGTGAGCTGAAAGTAGGCGACAAAATACTCGCTGTTAGCCAAGGCAAAGAAGGAGAATTCATCGACATCGCCTACATGCGCCTTCAAAAAGTCGTCGAAATGATTCGAGGCAAAAAGGGGAGCCTTGTTCGCCTCAAAGTAGCCGATGCGGATGACCGCACCCTCACTCGCATCATCCCAATCGTGCGCGGCGAAGTGAAGCTCAAAGACAAGCTCGCCACCGGACAAGTCATTGATATGCACGATCCCACCGGTGAAACAGTGCGAATCGGTTGGATCGAGCTTCCCAGCTTCTACGCCGATATGCAGGAGCGCACCACCACCGCCACGGCCGATGTGAAGAAGCTTCTCACACGCCTCATGGAAGAAAACATCGCCGGCCTTGTCTTCGATCTACGAGGCAACGGAGGCGGTTCCCTCGAAGAGGCCGTGGATATCACTGGGCTCTTTGTCGATAAAGGCCCCGTCGTTCAGATCAAAGACTACCGCGGAAAAATTCGTAACCGCGTCACTCGTAATAAAACCTCCTTCTACAACGGTCCACTCGTCGTTCTCACCGACAAAGCCAGCGCCTCCGCCAGCGAAATTGTCGCAGCCGCACTCCAGGACTACAATCGTGCAATCATCGTCGGCGAGCAATCCAGCTTCGGTAAAGGCACCGTGCAGACCATCCTTCAGGTGGCCAATCAAATGCCCTTCTTCAGTGATAAAGAAAACGCCGGAGCACTCAAAGTTACCATCCAGAAATTCTACCGTATCGCTGGTGGCTCCACCCAGCTCAAAGGCGTCGTCCCCGATCTGCAATTTCCCTCGCGCCGCGACGCCCTCGATATTGGAGAGGACTCACTCGATGGCCCACTCCCCTACGATGAGATTCGCTCCCAAGCATTCAAGCGCTGGAAAGACACCCCCCTCACCACCGATCTTATTCGCAGCCGCCACATCGCCCGCGTAGCAGAAGATCCTGAATTCCGCTACGTCATTGAAGACCGCGACCGCCTCCAAAAACAGTTTGATGACAACGTCCTTTCGCTCAACGAAGCCAAGCGCCTCGCTGAAGTCGATGAAGGAAAGGCTCGCCGTGAGATGCGTGAGGATGAGCGCCGCGCCCGCAACAAAGCACTCACCGACAACGACCCCGATTTCCTCAAAATCTACCGCCTCACTCTCGATAATGTAGACGCCAAGGAGCTCCAACTAGCCTCCAGCTTCACCGACGAAGATTCCTCCGGCATGATTCTCAAGCCGAAAGTGGACGGCGAAGAAGAAGAAGAAGAGGACGACACCGGCCTCCCTTATGACATGGCTCCGGAAAAGCTCGAAGCCCTCCATATCATCCAAGACATGATCGCCCTCGGCAATACAGTAGCCAAAGCTAAGTGACCGTCATAATGCCCGCCTCAAATCCTGAGGCGGGCATTTTTTTGCAAATTACTCTGAGTCCGAGTCAAGCTCAGCCTCTTCAGCCTTCTTAGCCTCTTCAGCCTTCTTAGCTTTCCTCTCGGCAGCTTCTTGAGCCTCTTTCATCGGATTCGGCGAGCTACTGCGCTGTTGAAGGCGAAAGCGTTTCTCATTGGCTTCCCGAGGCCAGACATTGTTCTTCTTGTCCGTATCCGCTAGCTCAAGATTCGGATCGAGCTGCACCTTTACAATCTTCTTTTTGCTCGGGATAAGGCGGGAGGTCTTCCTCAAATCTCTCCGCCAAATCTCAGCAGGTAGATGGAGCGTTTCTTTCTCACCATCCTCGTAAGTAACTTCCGCGATAATTGGCATCGGTAAGCCGCCCACATTTTCAAAGCGCACCACGTAGAAATGCCTCTGGCTCTTGAGGAGTTCACGCTCCCAGCCTTCAAGACCTTCGATGAGTTTATCGTATTTCTCACGGTGTGCAGCGGTGACATCAAATTCATCAAAATCCGAGTAGAAATCACCCACTTCAGGATGGCGCTCAAGATAGCGAGGTATGCCTTCATTCATCACGACGCTTTTCTCACGATCAAACTTCTCATCCCGCTCCGCTCGTTTCTTAGGCTGCTCAAGATCTGGGTCACGAGTATCGAGTTCCCAAAGTTCCACATCGCTGATCGCGATATCGACGTGTTTCGTCGTATAAAACCAACCCCGCCAAAACCAATCAAGATCGATGGCGGATGCATCCTCCATCGTGCGGAAAAAATCGGCTGGTGTCGGGTGCTTAAACGCCCAGCGCTGGCAGTATTGCTTAAAGGCAAAGTCGAACAACTCACGCCCCACCACCGTTTCGCGAAGAATATTGAGAGCCACAGCAGGCTTCCCATATGAGTTGCTCCCAAATTGGAGAAGGCTCTCGGAATTCGTCATGATAGGGACGCTATTTCCCCCGGCCATATAGCGTTTAATGCCTTCGGGACGTCCACGCTGCGAACCGTATTTCTCATCCCATTCGCATTCGGCGATGTACTGCATGTAGGAATTGAGTCCTTCGTCCATCCACGTCCACTGCCGCTCATCCGAACTGATGATCATAGGAAACCAATTGTGACCGACTTCGTGGATGATCACCGAGATGAGCGCTTTCTTCGTGCGCTCGCTATAGGTGCCATCTTCTTCTGGCATCGGCCCATTGAAACAAATCATAGGGTACTCCATTCCGAAGACAGGGCTTTGCACTGAAATGGCCACTGGATAAGGATACGGAATCGTATGCTTTGAATAGGATTCCACAGTGTGTGCCACAGCGTGCGTGGAGTATTCCCCCCAAAGCGGGTCGCCTTCTTTGGCCCAGTAGCTCATACTCATCACTGGCTCATCCTGGCCTTCTACTTTGGTGCCCACCGCATCCCAGAGAAATTTTCGTGAACTCGCCCAAGCGAAATCGCGCACGTTCTCTGCATCAAAAATCCAAGTCTTCGTTTGCCCATTTGCTGGGACAGCAGCCTCATTCGCTTCGGCCTCTTCGCGCGTCACGATCATCACAGGCTTGTCGCTCTTCGCAGCTTCGGCAAGGCGATCGCGTTGCTCGGCGGTGAGCGTTTCCTCTGCGTTTTGTAACTTCCCGGTGGACGCTACGATGTGATCTGCAGGCACAGTAAGCTCTACATGAAAATCTCCAAATTCTAGGGCGAATTCTCCACGCCCCAGAAACGCCTTATTCTGCCAACCGCCATTGTCTGAATAGGTTGCCATGCGTGGATACCACTGAGCGATCGTGAAGAGCGGATTTTTATCCTCTCCCATAATTTCATATCCACTTCGCGACCAATGGGTCTCCGCATCGATAACGTTAAAGCTCCAATCAATCGTAAAACGAGTTTGCTCGCCTGATACCAGCGGCTCAGGAAGATCAATCCGCATCATCGTATCCGCGACGGTAGTCTTGAGCGGCGTCCCCTCTCCGTCGGTAACGGCTGATATCTTATACCCACCGTCGAACGTCTCTTGCGCGATGATTTCACGAAGCGCGGAGTACCTTAGCGACGACATATTGGGCGCTGTCCCAGCGCGCCGCGCCATGGAATCACCCGCGTGATGATTTTGATCTAGCTGCACCCACACATAATCCAACGTGTGCGGTGAATGATTCGTATAAGAAATCGTCTCCGTGGCCGTGATACGCTTGGCCGCTTCATCAAGAGTGGCACGGATATCGTAGTCGGCACGCTGCTGCCAATATTCAGGACCAGGCGCACCGGAAGCAAGTCGCTCTTCGCTCGGCGTCGGGAGAAGCTCATCAAGCTGGCGGAAAGCATCCGCCTCGTAGGTAGGAGGAACGACGGTTCCAGCAAAGGCCGAAAAGGGACAAATAAGTAGAAAAAAGGTAGGACGCAACGTCATGGTTCAATATCGTTATAATTTCCATATTATCAAGCTTTACGATGCTGCTTCCACATAAGAATTCGTGATTGCACCATAATTCCTAGAGGGTAGCCTCACCAAACCCCCTACCCCACAGCACCAAAACCCCCATGAGCTCCCCCCCGCCTGCCGCCCACCCGGACGCGCTCACCCCAGATCCTGCAGCACAAGGTTCCCTCCAAGACGTCGTGATTCGGCTCGCAGGAAATTCGCAAGATGGTATCCAATCCATCGGAGGCTTTCTCGCCCGCTTGGCCGGTCGCTCCGCTCAGGATGTAATGACCTACATGACGATTCCGTCCACCATCTCGGGCGGCGCATCGATCTTCCAAGTGCACCTTGGATCTGGTGAAGTCCTTTCACCCGGAGACGAGGCCGATTTCCTCATCGCATTCTATCAGCATTCACTGGACAATCACATCGCCTCTCTCCGCGATGGCGGCGTCTGTATCTACGATTCAGATCATTGCGAGCCAGATACTTCAGATAAACGCGTCACTTACGTAGGCGTACCTTTCACATCGGCGACGGTAGAGGCCATCGGTGGGTCAGCGCGCGATAAGGGCAAAAATATGTTTGTCCTGGGGCAACTCGTCCGTGTCTTCCATCTCGATAAGCAAAAATTAGTCGAGATCATCGAGCGCACGTTTGGACGAAAGTCCGAGGACATCCTGCGCAATGCAATGCTCGCCTTCGATGCCGGCTATGCCTACGAAATCGGCGATGTCGCATCAGGACAGTTCAGCATCCAATCTGGTGACGATGATGGCCACGACCGCATCGCGACCGATGGCAATCAAATGATGGTAAGCGGCCTACTCGCCGCCGGCGTACGCTACGGATCAGGATATCCAATCACCCCGTGGTCCACGATTATGGAAACCCTCCGGGTGGAACTCCCCAAGTATGGCGGCCTCTTCGTGCAGGCTGAAGACGAGCTTGCCGCCGTTTCCATGGCAATCGGCATGGGCTACTCCGGACACCTCGCCGTCACTGGATCCTCCGGTCCCGGTCTTTCACTGAAAATGGAAGCTCTCGGCTACGCCACAATGGCGGAAATCCCACTCATCGTCATCAACGTCCAGCGTGGAGGCCCATCCACCGGCCTTCCTACATCCGTCGAGCAAAGCGATCTGATGCAAGCGATCTACGGATCACACGGAGACACGCCCCGCGCCGTGCTCGCGCCCCAAGATGTAGAAGACTGTTTTTACATCGCAGTAGAAGCCTGCCGCATCGCGAAGACCTATTCGATGCCCGTAATCATCCTCTCCGATCAAGCGCTTGCCACTCGTATCGAAGCCTTCCGCGAACCCGATCTCGATGAGTGGGTGGAAGAGCCCGATCTCGATCTCTCAGAGCGCCCCGATGATTACGTCCCCTATCCGGCAAATGGCCTCACCCAGCACGCACCTCCCGGCACAAAGATGGCAGGCGGAAAATATCCCGTGATGTCCGGCCTTGAGCACGACGAATGGGGACATCCCTCCAGCAATCCGGAGCAGCACGCAATGATGAACGCACGCCGCCGCGATAAGCTAGTAATCCTTGCCGATGAATTAGCGACTCCAGAAGTCCATGGTGCCCAAGAAGGCGAAGTCCTCCTCATCGGCTGGGGCTCAACCTATGGCCCGCTCCGCGAAACCGTAAATCGTGCTGGCGACCGCGCCATCGGCCACCTTCACCTACGCCACATCCACCCGCTGCCACCTGGGATGGAAGATATTTTCGCAAAATACAAAAAAATACTCGTCGTAGAAATGAACGACCGCGGAGTCTACGGCCACGGCCAGCTCGCCACCCTCCTTCGCTCACGCTACTGCGATCCCAAGATCACATCCCTAGCCAAGACCGATGGCCTTACCTTCAAAATCCGCGAAGTCCTCGCAGGAATCGAATCCATCTCCCCTTCTGCCTAAAAACCCCAATCTCATGGCCACCGAAGCTCCCGAAAAACTCACAAAAAAAGCAATCACTGCGGACCACCCCACGTGGTGCCCTGCTTGCGGTGATTTCGCCGTCCTCGCCGCATTCTACAAAACGCTCGAAAAGCTCCAGCTCCCGCACGAAAAAATCGTCACCATCGCCGGGATCGGCTGCTCTTCCCGCTTTCCCTATTTTGTAAATTCCCACGGAATGCACTTTATCCACGGTCGAGCGCTCCCACTCGCCACTGGCATCGCGCTTTCTCGCCCCGATCTCCATGTCTTCGTCTTCGGCGGCGATGGGGATGGCTTCTCCATCGGAGGAAACCACCTTGATCACGCCGCCCGCAAAAACGTAAATCTCACCTACGTGATCATGGACAATTCCGTCTACGGCCTCACCAAGAAACAGACGTCTCCCACATCTCCCATCGGCTACAAATCAAAGACCGACCCCACCGGAGCCATCGACCAACCCGTAAACCCAATGCGGAAGTTAGTCGCAAATGGATCCACCTTCGTCGCCCGTAGCCATGCCGCTCAGGTAAAGCACATGCGCGAAATGTATGAGCGCGCCATCCGGCACAACGGTTTCTCCGTCGTAGAAATCCTCTCCGAATGCGTCGTCTTCTATCCAGGCGCATTCGACGCCGGCAATCCCCGCAAAGGCGGAGAATTCCCCATCATCGAAGAAAAGCTATGGGACGGCACACCAGAAGATGAGAGCCGCCACGACGTCACTGATTTCCACGCCGCAATGCGCCTCGCAGAAGAGCCATCACCAGGAAAATTCGGCGTCTTCTTCGAAAACGACGAACGCCCAACGAAAAACGCCCTCGAACAACGCTGGATCGATTCCTCTCGCGAAAAGACCGGCGGTGCCGGAGCAAAAAAGCTACTCTCCGGACGCTTCGCCGCGATGAAGTAACTTCCTTCTAATGGAAACACCCCCCAGCCCTTCCGAAATCGGATCCCCTTCCGACACTCTCAATCCTGCATTACGTACAAAGTGGTTTCTGCCTACTGGGAGTGCTTTTCGGCATACTCTACGCCTTTTTCACAGGGGTATTCATTTCGATGATGCCCAAGTTAGCAATCCAAAACGGCGGAACTATTAATGGGCAAGAGGCAGCGGAAATCTCACCCGAAGAGCAAGCTGAAGCACTCGCAATGTTCGAGATGATGGGCACGATTTTCTTTGTCGTCGGACTCATCATCTCCGCAGTCTCCCTCACTCTTGCGATCATCCTATTCTTAGCAGGAAGGAAACTCGGAAAGCAGCAAAATCACGGCTTCTGCACAGTCGCCGCCGGAATCAGTTGCATCCTATTCCCCTTTGGAACGGCACTTGGCGTCGTAACCTTAATCACTCTGAATAAGCCAGAAGTGAAAATGCGATTCACCCACCAATAAAAAAGCCGGAAACCTTCACACGAAGGCCTCCGGCTTGCGGGGAGTATCAAATTTTTGGCTAGCGGCGGCGGCGAACGACCATTCCGAGTGCTGCGATACCGGCAAGAACTGCACTGGAAGGCTCAGGGACAGCCGTGATTGTCACCGTTCCAATACCATTTGTGTAGTTCGCAAAATTGAAGGCCTCAGGGAACGTAGCACCTGCGTTTCCAAGATTAGCAAAAGCGCCGAAAGGATCAGCTCCCGTTACCTCAGTAATGACGCCCCCTTCAATTGCGCCTTCATTCGGACCGCTCTGGCCACCAGTAAATCCAAATAGACCATTGGCAGCCGATGTAGCGAAATCATTCACTTCAGTTCCGGCATCCCAGACGGTTTCACCTATATTAAAAGTTAATGGCCCGCCGCCATTGAGGACTGATGAGATATCACGCGCAGCGCCATTTCCTACGAAAAAATCATTACTAACAAGCACCATAGAAGCGTAGGAAAGAAACGAATTCGAGCCATCATCTGCGACGGTAAGCACGATGCTACCAGATTCGCCGGGCTGAAGCGGAGGAGGCCCGGAGGGGGCACCAATAGCGCCGTCGACGCGACCCGCAGTTGAGAGGAATGACATGCTTCGAGTAGCGATCATACCGTCTTCCGCGATGCTTTCTAAGCCAGCGTCAGCCGCAGCTCCCGCTGTGAAGTTATTAAATCCACCGTCGTGGAGACCAACCCAAACGGGAGTAATAGCAACGCCACCTGATGGCGCGTTGTTAGAGATATCAATACGAATTTGCGCAGCCTGAGCAGACACCGAAAGGAGAGCCGCCGTAGCTGTTGTTGTGAGAATTGTTTTCATCATGAGCTGGAGCAGACACAAGGCACGCTCACCTTATTCCAAAAAAATAATAAAAATGAAGCCCCCGAGCCTCATCTCGAAGCCCGAGCATCGCCAAAGGTCGTGTATAGTGCCCAAAATGGTTCCAACTTCCAAAGAAACGATCCGCCGGGAAATCTTCGCCAAGCTCCGTAATCAGCCCAGCGAAACACAGGCCAAAGCCTCGGCAGCAATCTGCAATACCGTACGCGCATCCCCCAGTTGGAAGCCCGGAGCAGTCGCACACCTCTTCGCCGCGCTCCCAAGTGAGCCCAATCTCACCCCCTTAATCCAAGCCGCTCAAGAAGATGGCCTACGCGTCGTATTCCCCCTCGTCGTCGATGTGAAAACAGGCACCCTCACCTTCCACGAAATCACCCACATCAGCCAGCTCTCCCCCCGCACCTCCCCCATTCCCGAGCCCAATCCCGAGACCTGTCCGGCAATTTCCCCAGAAGAAATCACCACCGCGTTTCTTCCCGGAGTCGCCTTCGATCCCACCACCGGCACCCGCCTTGGCCGCGGCGGCGGCTTTTACGATCGCCTTCTCGCCTCCCCCAAATTCACCGCACCAACCACCGGAATCTGTTTCGCCCTCCAGCAACGCACGCTCGACTCCGAACCTCACGACCGCCCCATAAGCACACTCATCACCGAAGAAGGCCTATTTGCACTCCCTGCAACCGAAGCTCATCCTTCTAGATGAGCACCGTTGCACCTCCCGCCACCCTCACCATCGCAGGCTCCGATTGCTCTGCAGGCGCAGGGATCCAGGCCGACCTCAAGACCTTCACCGCATTCGGCACCTACGGCCTCACTGCCGTCACCTGTGTCGTTGCCGAAGTCCCCGGTCGCGTCACCGAAATCGCGCCCGTCTCCCCCTCCGTTCTCGGCGAGCAAATTCGCGTCCTCACCCACCCCGACCACGGCTTCCCCATCGCCGCCGCCAAGACCGGAATGCTCTACTCTCGCATCCACATCCGCGCCGCAATGGAAGCCCTCCCAGAATCAATCCCCCTCGTAGTCGATCCCGTCATGGTCGCCAGCTCCGGCGACGCCCTCCTCCTCGACGACGCCGTCACCGCCTACTGGAGCGAAGTCTTCCCCCGCGCCGCCCTCATCACCCCCAATCTCGACGAAGCCACCTTCCTCCTCGGCCGCCCCATCACCTCCGAATCCGAGCTAGAGCCCGCCGCCCGCGAGCTCTGCGAACGCGCCAGCGCCCCCGTCCTCCTCAAAGGCGGCCACCTCCAAGGCCCCTCCGCCATCGATATCCTCATCGAATCCCCCCAAGCCACCGCCCACACCTTCACCGCCCCCTTCATCCCAAACGTATCCACCCACGGCACCGGCTGCACCTACTCAGCCGCCATCACCGCATGCCTCGCCTCCGGCGAAACACTCCCCGCCGCCATCGCCCGCAGCAAAAAATTCGTCACCTCAGCCATCGCCGGCACCCTCCGCTGGCACCAAGGAAACCTCCAAGCCCTCAACCACCGGCAGCCCACCCACGATGCCTAATCTCCCTACCCTCCTCCCCCTCCTCGGAGCCCTCACCGCCAGCGCATCCCCCGTCGAATCCCTCGACCAACCCAGCCTCCAAGAAGCCTTCCAAAACCTCCGCAGCCGCTACATCCGCAGCCACGAACTCACCCCCCTCACGCTAAACCGCGCCGCCCTCACCGGCGTCCTCGCCAGCCTCGACTTCGGCGCCGAACTCCTCCAAAACGACGCCCCCACCACCCCCCACCTCACCCAATTCGCCAGCAACACCCTCCCCGGCGGCACCGCCTACCTACGCCCCGCCACCTTCTCCTCCACCGAACTCCCCACCTTCGAATCCGCCCTCCAAGAATTCGCCACCTCAGCCGAGAAAATCCACGCACTCATCCTCGAC
>CALAIY010000120.1 GCA_937922595.1 uncultured Verrucomicrobiales bacterium
CCAAGACAGCGAAATCGCCCCCTTCGTCCCACTCTTCTCCCAAGATAAAGACGCCATCACCGCCGCCCAGCACACCCTCTCGAAAAACTGGCACCCCGGATTCGCCATCATCACCCTCGAGACCATGCGCTTCGCAAATTCCCCCGAAGCCCAGCAAGCATGCCGCTCCCTACTCACCGAAAAATTCCGAATAGACCACGCCACCAACACCGACGCCTGGTACCAAGAAATCTGGAAACGCCCCGAAAACCGCCACCCCGAATACCCCAAATTCAAAGCCACCGTCCACTCCCAAATCGACCCCTCATTTCGCGACTACTTTAAAAACGAACACCCCACCACCATCCGCCTCGATGAAATCCGCTGGGGAGGCGTCCACCGCGACGGAATCCCCCCACTGAAAAACCCCAAAACCACCACCCCCACCCAAGCCACCTACCTCGCCAACTCCGACATCATCTTCGGAGTCCACCTCAATGGCCAAGCCCGCGCCTACCCCAAGCGAATCCTAGCCTGGCACGAAATGGTAAAAGACACCCTCGGCGGCCAAAAAATCAACGGCGTCTACTGCACCCTCTGCAATTCCATGATCATCTACGATCCCGGAAAACACGAGCTCGGAACCAGCGGCTTCCTCTACCGCTCCAACAAACTCATGTACGACCACGCCACCCGCTCCCTCTGGTCCACCCTCGCCGGAAAACCCGTCGTCGGCCCATTAGTAGGAAAAGACATCACCCTAAAGCCCCTCTCCGTAGTCACCACCACCTGGGGCGAATGGAAAAAACGCCACCCCAGCACCACCGTACTCACCCTCAATACCGGCCACCAGCGCGACTACGGCGAAGGCATCGCCTACCAAGACTACTTCGCCTCCCCAAAACTCATGTTCCAAATCGCGAACAAACTCCACGACCACCGCCTCCCCCCCAAAGAAGAAGTCTTCGTCCTCCGCACCAATCCCCCCACAGCCTTCACCCTAAACTACCTAAAACAAAACCCCACCACAACCCACCAAAACACCACCATAAAAACCGACCCCTCCGGAGCATCCCGCGCCTACCACACCCACACCAACCAACGCGCCCCCGCCCACAACGCCTTCTGGTTCGCCATCGCCTCCGAACACCCAAAAATCGAACTCATCCAATAGCCTCCAAAAAAATGAAATTTCAGACCAAAAAATTTACTTAAGAAACATTGAATACCCGATACACTAAGAAACCATATCGGAATTCCAAGAATTCCAAAAATTAAAGTCCCCCAAAATAACTAAAACCCCAACCACACAACCATGAAAAACACCAACCCCCCTCACCTCAAAAGAGTTACAATCACCAAAACCCAAAACTCCCAAGTTCCGCCCCGATACCTACTTGATATCAGATTCCTATAATACCACTGTTCGCCAAGAAACTATGACTATGCATTACATTCATCGACCCGGAGGGTCGGCATTGTGTCCTGAATGTCGTGAAGGTATTTCACGACAAGCCTCGATTTGTCCTCACTGTAGGAGTGACTTGAAGAACAATGCCGGATGGAGTGCAGAACTGGCTAAGCCGAATTTGTCTTGGGTGCCGATTGCGATCACGGTTATCGGGGTTTTGGTCTTTCTGATTGTGATTTCGAGCATGTAGGGATGCTGTGTTTTCATGAAGAGTAAATACATGAAGACAGCTCAGGCGAATCGGGTAGGCGGGAGATTTTAACTCCCGCCCCCCACACCACCGGCCATACGGATTTGCCTTCGGCTAAGCTATAATCGCTTCGCGGTCTACTCGTCCTTTCGGACCGGCTTTGTAGCACGGCGGTTCCATCATGCCACCTGTTCATCGCCCGTTTTACCAGGCACCAAAACCAAGGGGCGGAGGTTTTTGGACTCAGCTCAGCTGAGCCCGCAAGCTCGCCCCCCCTCGGAGTGTGCGGTGGCGGCGACGATGGCCCGTGGCGGCACAGGTTCTTGTGGACGTCGAGAACTCCGTTCCGGGTCGCGATTTATAGCTTTGTATTCATGGCATCTTCTGGCACTTGTTTAAGGATCCGTTCCTAAATATGTCGGATAGGTCTCATTGGGTCGGGCAACCGATCGGTGAGGCAGCCCACGAAAACCCAGGACATGTCACTACTTTTATCAACCAAAAGCTGGACGCCGCCATCGGCTCTCAGCCATACTGTCTCGGCTGAAATAATGAACTACTGGGAAGACAAAAGAGACGACCTCGAAAAGTATTATCCCACTTGTAGCTCTTTTTGTGTTTTTCATGAAAATTATCCTGAGAACCTTATCGAAGGGATTGACTGCGGGGTCATTTTCTTGATGGCATTTTGGTCTGCTCAAGCAATCCGAAGATTTAAGTCGGCATGTTATGGTCTAGAGGACTCAGTTCGGTGGGATCGGTTTAGTTTTCAGGCTATCGATATCGATGGATTACATGACGACAATCCATTTGCTCCTGAAGAAAGGCTTGGAGGCTATGGAGAGACATTTTGGATTAAGGACGGGGTGATTGTTAGTTCGCTCGGGGTGGTCGGCTCACCCGAGCAATCTCAGGAGCGGACGGATCGCATAATCAACTAGCCGAATAAGATGAGACAGGCCGACACCTTTCGCTCTCGGAGTTTGTTTTTGAATTCGAATTTTTATGTTCGTTCAGGTGTGGCAGGACTTTGACGATATGTAATGGAATTCGAATTCTTCGCAGATCGAAATTGGTCGAGTGAAATTGAATAGCGAAAGATTAGGGTGAAAATTCGAATTGAGGAGCGAGATGAAAGATGGCCGAATCCTCTCTGGAATCGCTGCGAGAAAGCCTTACAATAGAGGCAGATGAGACACGAGTTAGAAGATGAAACCCCTCAGGGCGTTAGCGAAAGCGCGGTTGCGAGCAGTGGGGCAAAAGAGCCATCGAAATCCAGAGCCGCACATACCAAGCCGGAAGAGCAAACCCCGCGTAAAGTGGAAGGTTCGCTTCGCGCTATCACGTCCAATTGGGCGATTTATTGTCCGTAGTCGTTCTGCCAAGAAATGAAGACTTTCACTACAGCTCTTATGCTTTGCCTCTGTGGGAATCAGCTCCACTCGAAGGAAACATTCGATCCTTTCGAGATCATCAATCACCTAAAACATTCTCCTGCAGCCTCTACCGAGGACGCACAGCAGAAGATCACTACGAAACTAACATGCGTCTCCAGTGGCCCCCTTGAGGGCGAGGAGCTGGATGCGCGAGTTAAGTCCATTGTGATTGCGATCTCAAATTTCTACGGTTCGCACAAACGAGTCCCAAGTGGAATTGAAGAACTTGTCACCTTTTGCGAAAAGCGAGGACTTGTACTGCATGACCTGAGTCGACTTAGTTCAGTGGAATTCATTGACGGCACTTTCAAGTATTCCGCACACTACGGTAAAGGTACCTTGCACTTGTCGCACGTTTCCGACTGCTATTTCACGACCTAAATGCTGGAGCCAGAAGAGGCATAATCGGGTGAGCAGGAGGTTCTAACTCCCGCTCCCCACACCACTAGCCCTACCGCTCCACCTTCTTCACTCCTTCCGGATAACGGATCAAACCTCCCAATTTCCCGTAGTGCGCGAGCTCCCATCCCCGTCAGAGTGCGAGGTGCCAGCAACGCAGCCCCTTGGCGGCACAGACTCTTGCTAACGTCGCGAACTCCGTTCCGGGTCGCGATTTATAGTTTTGCCTTCATTGCATGTTCTGGCACTTGTTTAAGGATCCGTTCCTAAATATGTCGGATAGGTCTCATTGGGTCGGGCAACCGATCGCTGAGGCAGCCCACGAGAACCCAGGACATGTCGCCTCTTTCATCAACCAAAAGCTGGACGCCGCCATCGCTCTCAGCCATACTGTCTGATCCAAAATGAAGACGCTATTACTGACGCTTGCTATTTTTTCATCGCTGATATCCATTGGGCTAGCAGGAGGAAGTCACTTTGAAGCTGAGATTGTTTCATTTGAACCAAAAGGCAACGATGAATATCGCCTAGAACTGACTCAATATTCTCTGCCTTATACTCCCTCTGAGGGTATGAAGCCAAAAACAATAGTGATACACTTGAGGCTTAAGTCTGAGCTTTTTGGGAAGAATCTTCCTCGTTATGCAACAATTGAGGAGTATAGGAAGGCTATTGCATCACTACAAAAGCAGGCAAGGGTCGGCGGTAGGTTCAAATTTGGGATCATGGCTTCCGGTTACAAGAAGATTGAAGGAAAGAAAAACGAATTTCAGAGCAATGCACTGGCGATAGAGGAGGAACACGGGGGAAACAGAGTAGTGTATTCCTTTGCAAAGAAAATCTAGAACTAATCGGGTAGGCGGGAGGTTTCACCTCCCGCCCCCCTGGCATTCCCCCGAAACAGTGGAGACGGATCGCGCAGCCGGTAGGCTGCAAAATCTCATGCCTAAACCAGATAAGAACTACGACGACGAATTCAAGCGCGACGCCATCGCGCTCTACCGTACCAGCACGCTGCCCAAAGCCCAGATCGCCCGCGAGCTGGGCGTCTCCCTGGACTCCCTCAGGGAGTGGGACAAGCGCGACAGGCAGACGAACGGTGCCTGCGCTGACCCCGTTCGTCTCGCCGAGGAGGTCCGCCGCCTCACCAAGGAAATCGACCACCTACGCCGCCAGCAAGAGATATTAAAAAAAGCGGCTGTGATCCTCGGAACAAACCCGCACACGAGAGATTCACGGTAATGCAGAAGATGCGGGACAACCCGGAAAACGACTACACCGTCGCCGAGTACTGCGAGGCCTTCGAGATCAGCGAATCCGGTTACTACAGGTGGCAAAACGCACGCCCTCCCCACGTGAAGTTGAGGACACCAGGATCCTCGACGTCATCCACGAGATCCACGCCCACCGGCACACCCGCTGCTACGGCAGCCCGCGCGTGGTGCGCGAACTCAAAGTCCGTGGCTTCACCTGCGGCGAAAACCGCATCGCGAGAATCATGCGCGAAGCTGGTCTACGCGGGACTGCACGCCGCTCCTTCCGCCCCGCCACCACAAAACAGGGTGGAGCCGTAGCGCCCACGCCCAACCTCCTCAAACACGTGGAACCTACGGCACCGGGTCAGGTACTAGCAGGCGACATCACCTACGTCGCCACCCGCGAAGGCTGGCTCTACCTAGCGGTCGTTATCGACCTTTTCGGGCGCCGCGTCCCCGGCTGGAAGCTCGGCGACGACCTATCCACACCGCTAGTCTCCGCAGCGATCCAGAAAGCTGCGCAGCACTGCCCGTTCGCTACGGGAGCCTTCTTCCACAGCGATCGCGGCTGCCAGTACACCAGCGCCGAATTCGGATCGACCTGCTCGCGGCTCGGGCTCTCTCGAAGCCTGAGCCGCACCGGTAACTGTTGAGACAACGCCTGGAGCGAGTCATTCTTCGCCAGCCTCAAGAGCGAATGCTTCCCTGAAAACAGTATCTTCGAAAGCAAAACGCTCGCCCGGAGAGCTATCTTCGACTACCTAGAAACCTTCTATAACCGGTCGCGCCTCCATAGCTCGCTCGGCTACCTCTCGCCGGACGACTATGTCGCCCGGCACTACCAAAACCCACAACTAAACTAACTACAAACCAAGGCCAAAAGACTGCGCTTTCCGTACCCATTTTATCGAGAGAACTCCACCATCTGGTTTGATCCGAAAATGGATGAGACGCGATACCTTGAAGCGGGAGGAGAGGACGCTGCCTCTGTCTATGCACGTATCGAGGCAGCGCTACCGTAACTCAAAGCAGAACAATGAAGGGCCGTATACAAGCCAAGGAACGAGACCTTGGACTACACCCATATTCATACTCCAGAGGAGGGATTTTCCTTCGAATACGACAAACCTTACCCCTCAAATGTCCCTTTATCCGGAATTCTGACTCTTGGCTACGTGACCTGGCCTGAAGAAGAAAGCTCGATCGGGATGGGGTTAACCGAGGAACATATCATTCATGGCGCCTCGCTTCGCACAAATGACTAATACACAGACAAGCCCCCTTCACACCCAGGGGATTTTGGCGAGTTTCTCATCCAAATGGCCAACAAGGGCGATAAAAGCGAGTCGAATTAGGGCGGAATTTGAATCCACTTTCATTTCGAGGCGGTGCGGAGCGGCGGAGGTTGCCTCGTTGGAAGTGCCTGAGGAGAAGTGTGTTTTTGAGAGCTCTGGATGGCTCTCTTTATTCGCGGACGCGTTGGATTTTGGCTCCTAGGGCTTGGAGCTTTTCATCGATGTGCTCGTAGCCGCGGTCGATGTGGTAGACGCGGGTGACTTCGGTGGTGCCTTTGGCGGTGAGCGCGGCGAGGACGAGTGCGGCTGATGCGCGGAGGTCGCTGGCCATGACGGGGGCGGCGCTGAGTTGCTCGACTCCGGTGATGACGGCGGTGTGGTCGTTGAGCTTGGAATCGGCTCCCATCCGACTCATTTCGGAGAGGTGCATGAAGCGCTGGGGAAAGATGGTTTCTTTGATGACGCTGATTCCGGGCGTGGTGGCGAAGAGGGCGCACATTTGAGCCTGCATGTCGGTGGGAAATCCGGGATAGGGCTCGGTGGTGATGTTTGCGCCTTTGGGGGTCTTTCCGGGGGAAACGACGATGGTGGTGCCTTCTTCGATTTCGACGTTGTGACCGGCGTCGCGAAGAGTATCGATGACGGAGGTGAGGTGATCGGGGCGGGTGCGGCGGAGTTTCACCGTGCCTCCGGCGATGGCTCCGGCGACCATGTAGGTGCCGGCTTCGATGCGATCGGGGATGACGGTGTAGTCGCATCCGTGGAGTTTTTCGACACCTTGGATGGTGATTCGAGTGGTGCCGGCGCCGAGGATTTTCGCTCCCATTGCGTTGAGGAAATTGGCGAGATCTTCTACTTCAGGCTCGGCGGCGGCGTCTTCGATGATGGTGGTGCCTTCGGCGAGGACGGCGGCCATCATGAGGTTGTCGGTGCCGAGGACGGTTGGTCCGTGGGTGCCGCGGAGGCGAACGGTTTTTCCTTTGAGGCCTTTTTTGGCGGTGATGTGGATGTTGCCACCTTCCATATCGATGTCGGCACCGATTTCAGCGAGACCTTTGAGGTGGAGGTCTACGGGGCGGTCGCCGATGATGCAGCCTCCGGGGAGGGATACTTTTGCCTGATGGAGGCGGCCGACGAGGGGGCCCATGACGCAGATGGATGCGCGCATTTTGCGGACGAGTTCGTAGGGGGCGTCGGGGTGGATATTGGCGGCTTCGATGATGACGGTGCCGCTGGAGCGCTCGACGTGGGCTCCGAGGGCGCCGAGGATTGCGAGCATGTAATTGGTGTCGGAGACATCGGGAACGCGACGGATGACGACGCGTTCGCCGGTGAGGAGCGCGGCGGCCAGAATGGGTAGGGATGCGTTTTTTGAGCCGCTAATATTGATTGCGCCATTTAGCTCGTGGCCGCCTTCGATGATGAATTTATCCATTGTTTTTACGGAATTTGATTAAGGTGAAACGGCGGTAACGAAGCGTTCATTTTTTGCCAGATCGGTGTGGGAAACGGCCTCGAGAAGGCCGGCGTCGGTGAGGAGTTTACAGATGGCTTCTCCTTGGTCGTCGCCAATTTCCAGGAAAATATGCCCGCAAGGTGTGAGGTGCTGGAGAGCTCCGGTGGCGAATATGCGGTAGGGGGCGATTCCATCTGGGCCGCCATCGAGTGCGAGCTTGGGATCGTGCTGCACTTCTTTGGAAAGTGCGCCGAGCTCGCCGGTGGGGATGTAGGGAAGATTGCCAAATATGGCATCGAATTTCTGCTCAGTGAGGCCGGAGAACATGTCGCTGGGGACGAGCGTGGTACGGCTTTCGAGTTCGTGGCGCTCGGTATTTTCCTTGGCGAGCGCGAGCGCGTCTGGGGAAACGTCGGCGAGGGTGACGGTGGTTTCCTCGAGTTCCATGGCGAGGGTGAGACCGATGACGCCGGAGCCGCAGCCGAGGTCGAGGATTGTTGCGGGCTTTGTGGTGGTGAGCGTTTTGAGCGCGAGCTCGATGAGTTCTTCGGTCTCGGGACGCGGAACGAGGCCGCGTGCGTCGGAGGCGAAGGTGCGCCCGTAAAATTCAGTATCGCCGATGAGGTGCTGGAGGGGCTCGCCGGCTCGGCGGCGCTTGAGAAGATCACGGAGAGGTGCGAGTTCGTGCTCTTCCATGGGGCGATCAAAATCGATGTAGAGCTGCATGCGCTCGCAATCGAGCACGTGAGCGAGGAGCAGCTCCATGCAGAGGCGAGGGCTTTCGGTGGCGCCTTTTTCGAGGTAGGCGGTGCCGCCTTGGAGCGTCTCGAGGAGGGTTTTCATCCTAGGCCGGCTTCGGCGAGGCGCTCTTCCATCTCACTTGCCTGGATGGCGGCGATCATGTCGGTGATTTCGCCGGCGATGAAGTTGTCCAGGTTGTAGTTGGTGAGGTTGATCCGGTGGTCGGTGATGCGGTTTTGCGGGAAATTGTAGGTGCGGATTTTCTCTTCGCGGCCGCCGGAGCCGATCAGGCTTCGACGTTGGTCCGAATACTTGGATTCTTCTTCTTCCTTGCGCATGCGGAGGAGCTTGGCTCGCAGAATCTGGAGGGCGCGGGCTTTGTTTTTCAGCTGGCTGCGCTCTTCTTGGCATTTCACGAAGACTCCGGAGGGAAGGTGCCAGACTTGGACGGCGGAGTCGGTGGTGTTCACGCCCTGACCTCCGGGACCGCCCGAGCGACAGACTTCGAATTTGAGTTCCTCGGGCTTGAGTTCGACGTCGATTTCTTCGGCTTCAGGAAGGACGGCGACGGTGGCGGTGGAGGTGTGAATGCGGCCTTGAGTCTCGGTGGCGGGGACTCGCTGGACGCGGTGGACACCGCTTTCGTATTTGAGGTAGCGGAACACTTCCTCGCCAGAGACTTTGAATGTGGCGTCCTTAAAACCACCAACATCGGAGGGGCTGGCTTCCATCATTTCGACTCTCCATCCGCGGTTTTCGCAGTAGATGCGGTACATCTGGACGAGTTCTTTGGCAAAGAGTGAGGCTTCGTCGCCGCCGGTGCCGGATCGAATCTCGACGATGGCGTCGCGGTCTTCAGTCTCGTCGCGTGGGAGGAGGGCGTATTGGATGATCTGGCCGAGCTTTTCGACTTCGGCTTCGAGCTCGGGAATTTCTTCGGCTGCCATCTCGGCCATTTCGGCGTCGTCGCCATTGGCGAGCTGGCGGTTTTCCTCAATTTGCTCCTGAGCTTGATTGAAGCGCGCCCAGTCTTCGAGAAGCTTGCCGGTGCGAGCGTGCTCGCGGGTGAGCTCGGCGGCTCTTTTTGGCTCGTCGTAGAATCCAGGAGACGCGATCATGCGGTCGAGCTCTTCAAAGCGCCCGCGTTTTTTATCGATGAGGGGTGTGTAGTCCATGGACTATTTGGAAATGCAAAACGGCGTCCTCGCAGGAAGCGCGAAGACGCCGCTTTGGCGAAAATGGGAATGTGGAAGCTTAGGCGCCAGCCGTGGTGAGTTTCGGCTTCTTGCGACGCTCGGTGCCTTGACCGAATCGCTTCTGGAATTTCTCGACGCGACCTGCGGTGTCGACGAAACGTTGCTCACCAGTAAAGAACGGGTGGCATTGGGCACAAATACCGATTTTGAGATCCTGCACGGTGGAGTGCGTCTGATAGACAGCGCCGCAAGTGCAGCTGACGGTGGTCTCGTGATATTCGGGGTGCAAATCTGCTTTCATGGCCGGGAGAAGGAAAGAGTGTAAATTCGCCCACCGCTTCGGGAATTCGTGCGGTTGGGGGGTAGCGAGATTAGTGCGGCAGGAGGAGGCGTGCAAGTGCGAATTAAAGCGGTTTCGAGCCGGAGGCGAGAAGGGTCTGAAAGTGGGGCGGATCGGACTCGGTATCGACGGTCGCGACGTCGACATTTGCGAACCCGGCGTCGCGGAGAAACGCTTGCACTTCGACTTCGGAAAACCCAAGCCAGACATCGGCGTAGAGATCCCGCGCGTCTTCGAATTCGTGGCGAAGGAGATCCAGGATGACGACGCGCCCTCCGGGCTTGAGGATGCGGAATGCTTCGTGCACGGCGGAGGCGGGGCGAGCGGCGTGATGAAGCGCCTGACTCAGAAAGGCGAGATCGCAGATGGCGTCATCAATCGGCGGTGCTTCGATTTCACCGAGCCGGTATTCAAGATTGGTAAAGCCGTTTTCCCGGGAAACTCGGGAGCCGTATTCGACCATTTTTTCGGAGTTATCGACGGCGATTACTTTTTCGGCGCGCTGGGCAAGAAGCTGAGAAAACGTGCCCTCCCCTGCCCCGAGGTCAGCGATGACCATGGGCGGCATGAGCTTGAGAAGCGTCTCGGCGAGTCCTTTCCAGGATCGGCCGGGGCAGTAGGTGCGGCCGAATTTACCGGCGAGGGCATCAAAGTAGAGGCGCGCTTTGTCGGTGCGCTTGGCGCGAATGTGATCGAGGGCTTCAAGATCAGCGCGGGCCTCAGGGAGCTCGGCGAGGGCACGCTCGACGAGGGTGACGAGCCCCGCATCCACAGCTCCGGGGACGGCTCCGTAGATTGAGTTTTTGCCGGAACGGCGGACTTCGATCAGTCCGGCCGATTTTAGCTGAGCGAGCTGAGTCGAGATCCGGCTCTGCTTCATGGAGAGGATTTCCTGAAGTTCGGCGACGGCGAGTTCCTCCTCATGGAGCAGGCAAAACATCCGAAGGCGCGTGGGATCGCTGAGGAGGCGAAGGATTTCCGTGATGGGAGGCGTCATGCGAGAGGTGGGGGGTTTTGTGGGGATGCTAGCGCGGGTCGGCAGCGGCGTCACGCTTGCATCTTGGTGCTACCTGCCTATTCGCAGAGATGCTTTCTTCAAATGCCGCAAAACTCCTCAAATCCACCCGTGAGCAAGCTTGGGTGGGAGATGCTGTACTCGCACTCCATGTGCGACGCTTCATTCTAGAGAAGCTCGGGAAGATGGATGGAGAGATGGCGACTCGGATGACGAGCAATCAATTCCTTTCCGGACGGGGAAATCCCACGGAGGTAGAAGCCGAGATCGGACGGATCTACGAAAAGGATGGCTACGATGCTGCGGTAGCTTGGATCGAAGCAGAGCTGTTTCCGCTCTTCGAGCGGCAGGAAAAGAAGCGTCGGAGGAACGTTTCGCGCTAAGCGCTTCTCACCAGGATCAGTGTCCGCCTTCCGGCTTATCCTCCTTAGCGAGGTAGGCGAAAGCGAATGCACCGAGCACAAAAAAGAAGAATGCGAGTATAAGGCCAAAAATCATTTCGGGCGGATGATAATGAAATTACGGCGTTTTGCTATCAAAAATCGTCGAGAAGGTGTGCCAGCATACAGAAAGGCATCGCGGGGAGCGGCGGTATCCATAGCTTGGCGGCTATTTGTAGCGCTTGGAAAAGAGCGAAAAAACGTCTAGTTTTAAAAAAACCCTGACGTCGCCGCCCACGAAATCGCCCCTACCCCACGATTTTCCTCATGCCCCCCCTGCCTTTGCTCTCCTCCCTAGTCGCCACTTCGGTGATTTTAGCTTCGCTGCTCCCATCGGTCGCGAACGCGAATGCCGAGAGCCAGCAGATCGACCGTTTCATCGAAGATGCGATCCGCCGGAAAGGGACGGAGTCCAATGCGCCTTCGACGGATGAGGAATTCCTCCGCCGTCTCTATCTGGATATCATCGGTCGCATCCCGACAGCCGAAGAGGCTCACGCGTTTCTCGATGTAGAGGCTCCGAACAAACGTGTTCTTCTGATAAATCAGCTGCTCGATTCCGAAGGCTACATCAGCCACAACTTCCACTGGTGGGCAGATCTTCTCCGAGCCGTTGGCGGAAATGAAGGAGCCTACACGAGCTTCATCAAAAGCGCGCTTCGTGAGAATATGCCGTATGACGAATTCGTCCGCGAGCTGATCAATCCATCGGTGCCAGATCCGAAGACTGGCGAGCGAGTCACGGGACGTCCCGCATTTCAGTGGGACAATGGCTCGGTAGGTTATTACATGCGTGATCGAGGAATGCCGCTCGACAATATGTCGGCGACCCTACAAGTCTTTCTCGGCACGCGCCTCGTCTGCGCCCAGTGCCACGACCACCCTTTCGATGAGTGGTCTCAGATGGATTACCACAAGATGGCGGCTTTCACCTATAATACGCTGACGACGCGGGTAAACCCCACAACAGTCCTCGGTCTCGATAAAAAAATTGATCGAAAGACCCGCCGCAAAGGAGGCCGCTACTACCGGGATGCGCTCAATACCCTACTCCGCCCCATCTCATACGGTATCATGCCCACTGAGCGAACGCTCAAACTCCCCCACGACTACCGGAGCGCCAAGGATCCTGCGGAACCTTTCACTGAGGTGAAGCCCGCCACCATGTTTGGCTCCAAAGTGCGCGGGCGCGGCAGCAGACTCCTCGATAACTACGCCAAATGGATGACCTCTCCGGATAATCCCCGTTTCACGAAAGTAATTGCTAACCGCCTTTGGAAGCGGGTCATGGGACGCGGCCTTGTCGAGCCCGTAGATGAATGGACCGAACAGACAGAACCATCAAACCGCTACGTCCTCGACTATCTGGAGCGCCTTATCGTGACGAACGATTACAATCTCAAAGAAGTGCTCCGCACGCTTTACAATACCCGCACCTATCAGCGCCAGGCTTATGGCGACGACATCCCGGAAGACGAAGCCTATCTATTCCCCGGACCAATTCTTCGCCGCATGAGCGCAGAACAATATTGGGATTCGTTCATGACCATCGCCGTCCCCGACATCGACGAACGTCCGGGAAAACGAGGGCGCGACCGATATGCCCGCTATAAGTCGCAAGCCACCGCACTCCTCTCCGCAAACAAAGCAGATATTCTCCGACTTGTTGATGACATTACCAAACTCAACCGCGAGGCAGGTGAATCCACCGAAATCATCCGCAAACGCATCACCGAAGCAGAAGACCGCCCAGCTATCAAAAAACTTCAGAGAGAACTAAGAGCAATCAACAACGTGCGAAACGAAAAAGTGCAAACCCTCATAAGCGAAAAGCTTGGCAGCGGAACCTATGAAATGATGAACATGGAAACGGCAGCATCCCAGGGCGAAAAAGCGCCAGCCCGTTGGCGAGGTTATCCTAGAGGATTCGTCCGCGCTTCAGAACTTGAGTCCCCTGCCAAGAAAGGTCACTTCCTGCGCCAATTTGGCCAATCTGATCGCGAGACCATCGAAGCCGCTTCCACCGAGCCATCGGTAGACCAGGCACTCACCTTGCTGAACAGCGACATCTTCGAATCCATGTTCAAGGAAAATTCCAAGCTCGTCCAAGATCTCGCCAAGGCAAAAACAGCGAAAGAGCGTCAAGACACGCTCTTCCTTGGTCTCCTTTCCCGCTATCCCACTGAGCGCGACCGCACACTAATGAATGCTCAAATCGCCAAGGACGGCGAAGATGCAGGCTTCCGCAACGTCGCCTGGGCACTCGTCAATACTCAGGAATTTCGCTTCCTCCAATAACCCCGCCCCTCCCCACAATCATGGAATCCTTCCTCCGAAAAGCAGACGAGCCCTCCCGCCGCCGTTTTCTCTCCCGCACGGCGAAGTCCTTCCTTGGAGTGAGCCTACTCCCGGTCGCCACGAGCCATAAGCTGAAAGCTGCGGCAGCGATTCCTGCGCGCAAGCCCACGGCGCGCAATGTCATCTATCTCTATATGGGCGGAGGAATGAGCCATCTTGATACCTTTGATCCAAAGAATGGCAACCAACGCTCACTCCCCATCGCCACCGCAGCAGAAGGCATCCAAATTTCCGAGCACCTTCCGCTCACTGCTCAGCAGATGAACAAGGTAAACCTTGTCCGAAGCGTCAATTCTACCCAAGGCGCGCACGAGCAGGGAAATTACTTCATGCACACGTCCTACACTCAGCGTGGCACCATCACCCATCCAGGTCTCGGAGCTTGGATTCTCAAGCATGAGGGCAGGACAAACCGCACACTTCCGGGGGCTATCAGCATCGGAAATTCTGGCATCGGCTCAGGATTCATGGAAAGCAAATTTGCCCCACTCGTCATCGGTGATGCCGAGCAAGGCTTGGTAAATAGCACTCGTCCAGAAAATCTAAGTAAAGAGCAATTCGACGATCGCCTACTACTCGCCGATCAATTTAATAGTCGCTTCCAAAGCCGCTACGATCAGAAGCACGTGCGCGCATACGACTCTATGTATGACGATGCGATCAAGCTCATGCGCAGCGATGACCTCAAAGCCTTTGATATCAGTAAAGAAGATGAGGCACTTCGCGACGCATACGGCAGAAACGGTTTTGGCCAAGGCTGCCTTCTCGCCCGCCGTCTCGTCGAAAACGACGTCCGATTTGTCCGCGTCTACCTCGGCGGCTGGGATATGCACAATAGTATTTACGACAACATACAAAAAAAATGCAATACCCTCGATAATGGTCTCGCCACTCTCCTTCAGGATCTTGAGCGCCGTGGCCTCCTCGAAGAGACGCTCGTCGTACTAGCCACCGAATTCGGGCGCACCCCGCAAATCAATGAAAATGATGGCCGCGATCACTACCCACGCGCCTTCACTTGCCTCATGGCGGGCGGCGGCATCCAAGGCGGCCGTGCCCATGGTGTCACCGATAGAGATGGCGCTCGCATCACTGATGGCAAAGTGACCGTCCCTGATTTCAATGCTACCATCGCATACTCGCTCGGTCTCCCACTTGAAAAGACCATCTACTCACCCTCGAGAAGACCCTTCACCGTTGCGCACAAAGGTCAGCCCATCATGTCGATGTTCAGCTAGTTTCCGCCAGTGCGGAAACACACTTTCTTATTTTCGTAGCAGCGCTTCATTACTTCGAGAATCCGAACTCATCGGACTCTTACTCTCCCCACACTCCTCCCAATAAACGACTTCTCACCAACTGTGAATGCCCCGACCATCGAGCAAACGCTTCTCGCGTCACTCACGTACCTTCCGCTCGCCTTCGTCCTCGCCGCCTGTTGGGTAGAAGCCGTATCCTTCGCTAAGAAATCCTCACGCCACCAGCCGGGAATTACAGCATTGCTCTTCGGTGCGGTTGCCGCTGCGATTACGTGCATTATCGCCAGCTATGTATTCGCCTTACCTGCGGAGGCTCCTCACTGGGGTGGAGCGTTTGGAATTGCCTCCCTCTTCGCTATAGCCGCAACCTATACATTACGCTTCTACCTGAAGAAGAATGAGCCAATCCTCCCCACCAAAAAACTGCGCGATTTAAAAATGGGGCACGCATTCGCTCTCGCAGCATCAGCACTCGTGCTCCTCGCCGGAGCGCTCACAGCCACTGATACTGGCGCACCTGTTCAGCTCCTGAGCTTTCTTCCCATCGCTCTCCTCGCCGCCGTCCTCTTCTTGGAATTCCTCTCGGTCGCAAAATCACCCGAAGCTTATCAGCCCGCCATCCTAGCGGTGTTATTCACAATACTCGGCTCGACGACCCTGGCCATCGGGGCCGCCGCCACGAAGTTACCACCCACCGCAATCACCCCCATATGGCTCTCGCTTTGGGGCATTGCTGCAGCCATCTTTATTGCCTTCGCCTACCTCAGTAAACTCTCAGCGCGCAAGCAAATCATTCAAGCTCGCGACCCTCAAATCATTGCCCTCCAGACACCAGCTCAAAGGCTCAAAGCTCTTTCGGTGAAACCATCCCCTGCCGGATACACCCTCGCCCTCATCATCGCGCTTCCTCTCATCGCTCTCGCCCACATTCGTTTCTCCACCGACCGAGACACCGCGCTTGAAGTAATTTCAAAAACGGCAGACTCCGTAAAAGAATTTGCGGGTGCTACATCCCTCTCCGATACCGATGAATACCCGAAAATGGAAGGATCTATAGGCCCAGCCATTGGCTCCACCTCCCTTCCAAATACCAAAAGCATCCCAGAAAACCCCTTTGGCAACGAAGTGAGTGAAGACATGGATAAGGAGGCGGTAGAAGAAATGGAGCCCGAAGAGCCACCTGCACCCATCGAAACGATCCCCGAAGCATTTGAAGAGCCGGAAGATAGTAATGATGATGCCATTCCTGACGTCGCCATGACTGGCATTACAACCAAAGGGGACACAATCCAGGAGGTGGCACTCAACATCAGCGCCATTAAACCCTACGATGATGGAGCCTACTTCGTCTCCAAAGTGCAGCCCATCTTGGAATCTCACTGCCACGATTGCCACGGCACAGAAAAGAAAAAAGGCGGCCTTCAACTCCACAACGCCACCTCGATTCGTGCAGGAGCCGATAGCGGCTCCATCGTCATCGCAGGAAACCCCGAGCGCAGCTCGATCTTCACCTCGACGACCCTCGGCGAAAACGACCCCGACGTCATGCCCAGCAAAGGAGATCTGCTCTCGCTGAAACAGCAAGCCATCCTCGAAAAATGGATTCTCGATGGAGCCCACATGGACGACGCCGAAATCTCTTCCGCCCTCGCCACCACCGGAAATACCGGAACCTTCCTTATCGATGAACGCGCAAAACGCATCAATCCACCCAACGCCTCCGTCATCCAAGCGCTCGCCCAATCCGGCGTCCAATTCCGCGCCCTATCTAGCAACGGAGCCCTCATCAAAGTCGATTTCAGCCACACCGATCGCGGTCGCCCTGCCCTCGCCGATCTTGAAACAATCGCCGGTAATATCTACCACCTCGATCTCAGCCGCACCCAAGTTACTGATGAAGATCTCGCAATCGTCGCGACTTATCCCGTCCTGCACAAATTAGAGCTCAGCCACACCACGATCAGCGACGCAGGCATCAAGCACCTGGCCACGCTAAAACACCTCGACACCCTCAATCTCTACAACACCAAGGTCGGAAACGAAGGCTTAGAAGCTCTACATAGCCTCAAGAGTCTCGAAAAAATCTACGCCTTCAATTCTCAGGTATCGGAAACCGCCGCGAAGTCCGCGCAGGAAAACATCCAAGGGCTAACGGTAGTGATTGATTGAAAAAACAATATCCGCCGCAGCTCTAGACCAGCCGACGCCGTAGCCGGTCGAATGCAGTTTTTGCGACCATCACTTTGAAGCTCTCGCGCTCATGAGGATAGCAATAACGCCCAACCTCAGGGGCTGAATCCCCCCTTCCCATCACCGCGATGAACACGGTGCCCACAGGCTTCTCCTGACTCCCACCGGTAGGCCCAGCAATTCCAGTGACCGCAATTGCCCAATCATCATCAGAAGCCTTCAGACACCCCCGCACCATGGCCTCGGCGACCTCTTCGCTCACAGCGCCGTGCCTCTCGATCAATTCCGCTGAGACACCTACCAATTCCGTCTTCGCCTCATTCGCATAAGTCACGTACCCCCGGCGCAGGACAGCGGAGGATCCACTTACATTTGTGAGCATATGGGCGATGAATCCTCCCGTGCAAGACTCACAGGTCGCCACCGTCTCGCCGCGCTTCGCAAGCGCTTCTACTACCACTTTTTCGAGCGGGCTTTCATCAGTGCTCACCAGCGCATCTCCCAGCTTCTCCCGCACAATTTCATCCGCTGCAGCAAGCGCCACCGGATCACCGATACAGCGGAAGTTCACATTCCCCATCTCCACCTGATACCCGTATTCGAGATTCGGGATTATCTTGATCCCCTCCTCGAGCTGCCGCCCTACCTCGGATTCCCCCATCCCAAAAAACTTATAATGCCGCACGCCAGGAATGGCGGTTTTCCCCACAATTTCGCGGAGCCTCGGAAGTATCTGAGCTTCCACCATCGGGCGAAGCTCACGAGGTGGGCCAGGCAGAAGAAACGCATGAGGATTCCGCCCCTCCACCGCAGGAAGATACAATCCGGGTGCCGTGCCATTCGGATTCTCTAAAACAACACATCCTTCCGGCACGAGTGCCTGCCGCCGAGCCTCCGGCGAAACTTCTCTCCCCCGTCTCGCAAGCCGCTCACGAATTGCTTCCACCACCTCAGCACTCTCGTGCATGGAAAGATTCAGCAGCTCGGCTACGGCATCGCGCGTGAGATCATCACTCGTGGGGCCAAGCCCTCCTGTGATGAGCACCACATCATTTCTAGAAAATGCCTCCGCCACCGCAGGAGCAATGGCATCACCATCTGAAATGCTAATCTGCCGTCCCACCCGCAGCCCGACATCGAATAATCGCTGGCCAAAATAGACGAGATGCGTGTTTACACATCTCCCGAGAAGGAGCTCATCCCCAGTATTGATTACTTCTACGCGCATCGCAGAGCGCTACGCCTCCTTGCTGACTTCAGTCGCAGGAATCGTGCGGTCTTCTTTCCAATCGTAGCGCGGAGCATCGGACCAAAGGTCTTCTATTGCATAGTATTCGCGCTTCTCAGGATAGAAGACGTGGACGAGCACATCGCCATAATCGAGCACGAGCCAGAGGCTTTCCATTTTTCCATCAGCCGGCTGGCTACGCATCCCATCTTCTTTCTGAAGACCATCTATAATGGCGTCCTTTACCGCCCGAAGATGCGGTAGCGAGGTGCCTGAGCAGATCACGAAGTAGTCCGCGATTGTCGAAATCCCGTTCAGGTCGAGCACCACAATGTCTTCTGCTGCTTTAGCATCCGCGTAGCGGCATACCGCGCGTACGAGTTCTTTTCCGTCGAGTTGTCCCATATCTAATCAATGTTTCCGTCATCTAGACGGCGGGCATACAACCACACCTCCTCCCCTTCTGCACCTCTTTCTTGACTCGATCACCAATGCAACTAATTTGCATTAAAATGAACCTGTCCTTTTTGGCAATCGGAGCCACGCTCGGCATCACTTACGAATCATCGATCTGAAGAAATGTGGTGACATTTCGCCGCTGCCTTCGAATCATTACCATGCGAGGAATCCCCCTGCTCGAAATCCTATTTATGCTCGTGCTGTTCGGCTTTGCCGCCGTGCCCCTGGCAGAACTCACAAGCACCCAAAAACCAGTTTCCCCTGAAGAAACGCCCTCCACTACCTCGAAGGAGCAATTCTCAGAGTGCTTTATCACCGCGAAGTTTGCCCATGAGCCCCTGTCGGTAACGGTCGGGGGCACGCCTCTGGAGGCTCCTCATTTCGAAGCAGATCTTCACATCTCCTCCAGCAGTAATGGTCTCGCAGTCCTGATCACCTGGCCTGCCGACACACCGGAAACTGCGGCCACCTTCATCGTAGAGCCCGATGCGCGCCCCGCTTCAGAACACACCTTCTGGAGCTTCCCTGGCGTCCCCACGCTTAAAACCGCGATCCCGACACCATGAGCACCGGCTTCGAAAATCCATTCCATGCCTGTGGCGAAACCACCTGTGTCCGCGAGCACCATCACGACCACGCCTTAGAAACGAGCGGGCTCCACGTCCACTACGGAAAGGTCTGCGCGCTAGAGGACGTCTCAATCAAAGCCACCTGCGGCCAAGCCATTGCCCTCCAAGGTCCAAATGGCGCGGGCAAAAGCACCCTTCTCAAATCCCTCGCGGGGCTCATCCCAAATGCGACCGGCACCATCACCTGGCGCGGGGAATCCCCCAAGGCACACCGCCACGAGATCGCCTATCTCCCCCAGCGTGAATCAGTAGACTGGCGCTTTCCCATCACCGTGCGCGGCCTCGCCGAAATGGGGCGCTATCCCCATCTCGGGTGGTGGAAGCGATTTAAGAAAAAAGATTCCGAAGTGGTAGACCAAGCGCTCGAAGCCCTTTCCCTCACAGATTTGCAAGATCGCGCCATTGGCGAGCTTTCCGGCGGCCAGCAGCAGCGTGCCTTTCTCGCCCGAGCCCTCGCGCAGGAAGCCCACGTCCTTCTGCTCGACGAGCCATTTACCGGCCTCGATATCGCTTCACAGGAATCACTCTCCAAACTTATTCGTCAGCTCGCTCGCGATGGCCGCCTCCTCCTCGTGTCCCATCACGGAGACCTGGGAAACACCTTCACCCACGCAGCGCGACTTGATCGCACGCTCGTCAGCTTTGTAGAAGTGTCATGAACGATTTTCTAGAATTCACCTTCAATCAGAAGGCTCTCCTTGCTGCAACCCTGATTGGTTTCGCCAACGGCTATCTTTCCGGCTACGTCGTGCTGCGTCGCGATGCGCTGAAAATCGGCTCGCTCAGTCACGCGCTCCTCCCAGGCATCGCCATTGCAGTTCTGCTAGTCGGGCTCACAGCAGCGAGCGCATTCGTGGGAGCTTTAATTGCGGCACTTCTCATCGGCCTAGGCTCGCTCGCCGTCTCACGGAGCGCGCGAATCGATTCCGATACGGCTCTTGCCATTCTTTACACAACGGCGTTTTCCATCGGTCTCATTGCCCTCAATTTCGTGCCAGAACGGGTCGATATCGAAGACTGGCTTTTTGGAAACATCCTGGGCCTCGCCGATCACGACCTCTGGGTCGCATTCGGAGTGAGCGCGGTGGTGCTTATCGTACTCACCGCGTGCCAGCGCCCGCTTCTCCTTACCATTTTCGAGCCCAACGTAGCGGCGACCCAGGGCGTGCCGGTACGCGCGATGCACTTCCTCCTGCTCGGCCTCGTCATCCTCGCCCTGGTGACGTCGCTCCAGGCCGTAGGGTGTATCTTGAGCCTCGGCCTGCTGGTGACGCCCGCGGCGACGATCTACCAATTTGCCAATTCACCCCGCGCCCTCTTTTGGGGCGGCGGACTACTTGGCGCCGCGTGTGGATCACTGGCAGTTTTCCTGAGCTGGCTCTTCGACATTCCGAGCGGGTCTGCAATCGTGCTATTATTAGGCGCGTGCTTTTTCGCGGCGTATATCTTCAGCCCGCGATACGGGATGCTCGCGAAGCGCAAGAAGCCGCACTCGCACGGGTAGTAGCGGCTGACTATTCCCGCTCGGCGCTCAGTCTGGCGAAGCGGCGGGGGTTCGCACCTTCGATGATTGGAACCGAAATCTGATCGAACCCAGCTCCGGCGCTTACCGTCTGCGTGCCGAGGTCGGAGGCGGTGGCGGTGGTCCAGGTAACCAGGTTCGAAGAGAGCTCGACCACGACGCGGGTGCCGCCCACGCTAAATCCGGCGGTGGAATTCCCGGTGGAGCCGCTGGCGATGCGGAAGCTGAAGACGCTATCTGCCCCCACGGCCGACGCGGTGGGGAAAAGCTCTGGATCGGAGCTATTAGGATTGGTCGCCATGGCAAGTTCAAGAATATTGAAAACGCCATCGCCATCGGGATCTTCGAAATCGGTATTGGGAATTTCCCCAAGATTTCGCTGACCTGGTGTGGCAAAGCCAGGCTCCGTGAGAAGCATAGAATTGTCGAAGAACCCACCTGCTTGCGTTGAAAACGCGGTGCCAGTGCTTACAGAGCCTGAGATGAGCCCGCCATACCAGACGTCGGCCGAGTTCGCCATCGTCCGACCAGCAGCGCGGGAGATATTTCCTGGATTAGCCATCGGAAGCGATACTTGCGGTGCTCCGTAATCATGAGTGCCAAATGAAATCGAATCCGTCACGGAATCCCAGGGCATCGTATCGATCATTCCATCACCACCGGTAGTGGAAGTGTTGGTATCTAGATCATCACCCTCCTGAGCGGTCGATCCAGTGACGAGAAAAAATGCGAGCCCATCATTGCCGCCAATATCATCGCGACCAAGTCCTTCGGGATCACCTACCGATGTGAGGCTTTCAACCAAGGCGGCATAGGGTCCACCCGAGGGCATCGAATCGTCGTAATCATCGCCCATGAGGAAGATGCCATTATCGCCCGTGGCAAATCCATCAAGATCGAGAGCAAGCCTCACATCCCCAGTATTCCCCATTGCATCACTTCCTGGAAATGTATCTACAACTAGAAGCGAAAGGCCATTCAGCGAGCGATTGGAGAGGTTCGTCGAAAGGATTTCGATGTATTCAAAATTATCGTCATCATCACCTGGAGGATCGATGTGAACCTCATTAATCCGGCGTTCACCAGTGTAGGGCTGACCCGCATGATTTGCTTGGCCAGGGGTCACTCCGCTGCGGAAGGCACCAAAAAATTCGGTTTCGGAGTAGATAAGGGAAGCGAAAGAAGGCCCTTGGATACGACCTCCCGTCCATGCAGCAACGTCCCCTGGCGTATTGAGACCAGAGCGGCGAGAGAAGGTGCCGGGGACGTAGCCTGCCTGCGTGAGATCCGCGATATTCGGATGGGATAATTGGCCGATGGTGATGCCATCGACAATCGTGAAGCCTAGGCCGCTATCTACGGAACCGTCGTCATCAGCATCCAGATCAATACTGAGGCTCGCATTGTCAGTGCTATCAAAACCGGTAACCAAAAGAATGGCTGTAGGGCCATCTGGTAAAACCCCCTTCTGGAACTTTGTCGGCAAACCCTCCGGCTCGTCTCCAACACTCGTCTTAGAACGCACAGTTCCCTCGCCGAAAACATCAACACGCTCAGAGTTGTCGAAATCATCGCCGAAGAGAAGAAGACCGTTTTCTCCGGTGGAGTATGGAGTAAGATCGTAAAAGCTCACGACGTCCCCGCGGTTTCCATTGTCAGTATTAACGACAAGAAGCGTATAACCACTGAGAGGCGCGATTCCGCCATCGGGGCTAAAAATCTCTACAAACTCGGCGTTCGTCTCAATTTCGCCATCGTCCTGAGGATTGTCAGTAGTGACCTCACTCAGGATAAGTGAAGCTGGAGGCGATGCAGCGGAGAGATTCGTCCGCCCAGGTGTGGCCGAACCAATAAAACCGCCGAAGCTATCTCCACGAGCGAACGCGACGGATCTTGAATCCGTCCCACCAAAATCCCCACCATACCAGCTTGCGGCACTATTGGCGGCGGTGTCTCCTGCAACGCGGGCAAAGGCATCTGGCTGGTAGCCAAAGCCGGTATCCGGAGCCTGGCTCACATCGGCCAAAGCGTAGGTGCCGGTATCGTTGCCATTCTGATCACCATTGAGCTTACCGTAGCCGATGCTATCGACGATTTCCGTCCAGGGAGTATCATCGATCACACCATCGTCATTCGTGTCGATATCCATCCCGATCGGGGCATCATAACCTTTAACGAGAAGAAGGGTGAAACCATCATTCGTGCGTTCGGACACGCATTCAGAGCCAACAGTGACGCCGATTTCGTTTCCGATATTGTCATCTCCAAGCCCTAAGGGGTCGGCAAGTTCGGTGAGGGGATCGACGAAATTTTCCCACGGAGATTGATTATCATAGCCATCTCCGAGGAGGAGAAGCCCATTCGCACCAGTATTAAAATCGTCCAGCGATAGCGCTTCGACGATCACGCCAAGCGTGCGATCAGACCTGCAATTCGCGCCGTTTACTCCGTCGTCGGTGTTGATAATGACCAGATGGTGCCCTTGAGTGCTGGCGATGCCGCCATCGGTATTGATGATCTCGATAAACTCGAAATTATCATCTCCACCAGGTGGGTTCACCGACACCTCGTTAATGAGAAGGTTTGCTGGAGTGACTGGGATGTTGGGCGCGCCCCGAGTGATTGCGCCATTTAGCATCATCCCAAAATACTTTGCAGGATCAAGCGACTCATTACTGTCACCGAGGCGCTCACCGCCGAACCACGCATCCGCATTGATGGCGCTAAAATTACCCACTTCGCGAGCGAACGCATCTGGAGCAAAATTCGTGGCTCCTACGAAAAAATTGATCCCGGCAAAGCCAGATTCAGTGCGATCTCGAAAGCCGGCGACATCCACAATCTGAGTCCATGGGAGTGTACTGGCGGCATTGAGATTCCCATCATCATCACCGTCGAGATCATCACCGATATTTCCGCTAAATCCGCGAACAAGGAAAAGGGCGACCCCTCCATTCGGACTGATTCCATTTTCTGATCCAATTCCGAGAACTGCCGCGATCTCTGTCTCCAATGGGACTTGCGCGTTCTCTGGAGGATTGGTGCGCGAGTAGCCCGATCCAATCAGAAGGAGGCCATTTTCACCAGTGGACAGGCCATTGAGAGAGACGGAGGCTTCAATTTTCCCGATTTTTCCGCCATTCTGATCGGCGATGACGATGGTCAGGCCATCGGTCGATTCCACTCCTCCAGTGGTGCTTATAAGTTCGATGAACTCAGCATTGTTATCGGGATTTCCTTCTGGGTTCACAAAAACCTCATTGAGAAGAATTTCAGCCGGTGAGCTGGCAAGAGAGAAGAGGCCGGTGGTTGCGATGAGCAAGCCAGCGCGCAAAGGGCGTGTATTCATGAAAAATTCGCGGGGAACGAGAGGGGGCTTAAAAAAGGAGAGAAAAATAATCTGCGTAGTAGACAATCTGCGCCAGCTCCAAGGAGTTTCCAAGTGGGATCTGTGCGGTTTCTAAGGGAAGCTGAAGGACTTTCGCAAGAGCTTATTCCGGAAGCCCGGCAAGCCGAGTGCGCGTGCGCACGCTCCCGGCAGCGGCTGAGGAAGGAGCTCCCCTGCCCTGCCCTGCTTCCGACCAAGCCGTGGCGGCGAGCTCAAAATGAGCACGGGCGGCAGCTTTATCGCCACTCGTCTCCGCCGCATGGCCATGAGCTTCCGCAAGGCGAGCTCGCACTGTCGCAATATCCTGCCGGAGCTGGACATCCGCGGTGGAGGCTGAGATCGCAAGCCCATCAAGGATTGTCGCGGCGCGCTGCCGGAGGGAGGCGGCGGACTTTGGATCCTTCAGGTCTCCCTTGAGATCGGCAAGGCGTGCGAGTGCAATCGCGAGCGCGAGAGAGGTCTGAGCAGTTTCCCGTGAGCGGGATCGGCTGCTGCCAGTTTCAGCCTTCGCAAGAGCCGCTTCAAGAAAATCAACTGCGCCCTCTGCGTAACCCGCCGCTTTTGCAGCACCATGAAGATCCTGCGCAAGGAGACAAGTCTCAGAGTAAGCCTCGCCAAGCAGCGCATGGGCAATCGCATCCTCTGGCTGGCTCTCAACACGTTGCGAAAGAAGCTTCACCGCTTCAGAAAGGGCAACCGAAGCATCAGCGGCGAGTCCCTTTTCAGAAACTGCAATACCCGCAAGAGTGTAGGCATGACCAAGCTCGCGCAGCACCGCCGGATTTTTCGGCGCAAGAGCACGCAATTCCAGGAGGCTTTCGATAGCAGCAATAGCAGTTTCGGCCGCAGGGCCGGAATCACTACCACCATCCCCCCCTGCGACCGCACGAAGCTGAAGCTCAGCTAAATTAGATCGAGCACGGCACGCCAGAAGCCGATCCGAAGAAGCCACCATTCCAGCATTCGCCAGTGTCTCGGCAGTGCGAATCACCGCATGATAGCTTTCCGTAGCCGCCTCAGTATCCCCGAGCATTACCGATGCACGCGCGCGGATCATTTCGAGCGCAGCCCGCGTCCGCTGCTCACTACTATCCCCTTCCGTCCCGGAATTAAGCACGAGACTTCGCGTCGCCTGTTCGCGCGCTTCCTCAGGCTTTCCCTCCGCAAGCGCGAGAGTCGCGAGGCTGATCATAATCCGGCCAAACCGCCCCCGAGTAGCAGCGTCCTCACTCGTAGGTGCCGCATCACCAAGCTTCATAGATAGCGCTTCGGCAGCCTCAGCCAAAAGAGGCAAAGCCTCAATTGCCCGGCCTTGCGCGAGATAGACATTCCCAAGATTCTCACTCGCCCGCGCTTCCGTCGCAGCATCCGAGCCCCGCTCAAGAACGCGCTCGAAGTGATCGGCCGCAGCGGCCAATCCTTCAGCAAAAGTCTCTTCACCGCCTCCCTTCTCTGGATTCATTTCGAGTAGCGCCGCAAAGAGCCTTTCCCCTGCCTCCTCACCCGCCGCAAGCTGCGCCAGCGCCACATCTCGCGCGATCAACGCCTCACTCATCACCTTTTTCGCGTCAGTCAAAGCCGTATCGCGCACCTCCAAAGCCTCCGAATGAGCAATTTCAAGCCCCCCAATTTCCTTCCGAGCCTCCTGCCAACGCCAGAAAAATGTCCCTGCAGCAAGCGCGGCGACGAGAAGTCCCACCGCAAAAGTAGCCGCCACCACCTTCTTCCGCGCCAGCTTGCCCTCGAGCCTACCAATCTTCACCGCACCATCTGCCTTCACCCCCTCAGTCTCCCGCGTCCGCGCCACATCGCGGAATGCCTCTGCCACATCACGCATATCAGAAAAGCGCTCAGCAGGATCTAGAGCAAGACATCGCCCAAGCACCGAAAGCCGCTGCCCATCATGCGTCACCACTTCCTCCGGCCACGTAATCTCCGGCTCCGCCTCCAAAAGCGCCGCAAAATCACCAGGCACCGGACGCGCACCCGCCCCAGTAGTCGTCTCCGCAAGGCGGATAAACTCCCGAATCCCCGTCGCACCGCGAGGATATTCGCCCGCAATCAACCGATAAGCGAGCACACCAAAACTATAAACATCCCAGCGCTGGCTCGCGTCGGAATCCCCCACATCCGGCCTCCGCAGCTGCTCTGGCGCTAAATAAAATGGATGCTCCGCAAGCTCCAAATGGTGCACCCCCTCGATAAGCCCCGTCCCCACATCCGCAATCCTCACCGAATACTCCTCCTCACTCCCATCACCAGCGAGCCGCACGTTATCCAGCGAAAGATTACAATGGGAAAGCCCATTGCGATGAAGAAACGCAAGACTCTCCGTAAGCTGAGCAATGATATTCCACGCATTCTTCGTATCGATCTCATAGACCTCATTCGCCAGCGAACGCGGAAGATACTCCGTCGCGACATGAAATGGCTTCCCATCCAAATCCCCCCCAAAAAAACGAATCACATTCGGATGCCGTGGCAACCTGAAGAGCGCTTGAAGCGTCTTCGACAGATATTGACGATTGATCGCCATCGCATCGAAGACCTTAATCGCGCATTCCCGCCCCGTCCCCTCCACCAGACCACGGTAAACCGTTCCACAAGAGCCGTGCCCGATCTCTTCGAGCACCTTGTATCCTTCGATCTCTGGAAGTTTAGCCATCAATAAATATCAGAATCCCCGCGCATCCTGCGCAGTCGTCATCAATACCAGTCCTCCCAATCCTTGACAACCCGTTTCCCTATCCGCGAAACGCACACGATTTCACCCTTCACTCTTCTCTTTTCTTCTCTAAGCTCACGCCATGCACGACTCCCGAATCGACCAACTCGCAGATCAACTCACCGGCTACTCCACCGGCGTAAAACGCGGCGAAACCGTTCTCATCGACCTCTACGACGTCCCTGATTCAATAGCCCTCGCCCTCGTCCGCGCCGTCCGCGCTCGCAAAGGCATCCCCTTTGTAAAAATCAACCGCTCACGCATCACCCGCGAGCTCATGATTGGCGCCTCCGAAGAGCAATACGAGACCATGGGCAAACTCACCCTCGACGAGATCAAAAAAATGGACTGCTACATCGCGATCCGAGGATCGGATAACATCACCGAATCCGCAGACGTCCCCGCCAAGCAAATGCAGCTCGTCATGAAAGCCATGCGCCCCGCCCTCAATCACCGAGTCGGGAAAACACGCTGGTGCGTCCTCCGCTGGCCCTCCCCCTCGATGGCTCAGCAAGCAGGCATGTCCACCGAAGCCTTCGAAAACTTCTACTTCGACGTCTGCCTCCTCGATTACAAAAAGCTCCTTCCCGCCATGAAAGCCCTCAAGCGCATGATGGACAAAGCAAACGACGTCCACCTCCTCGGCCCCGGCACCGACCTCAAATTCTCCATGAAGGGACTCAAATCCGTCGTCTGCGGCGGCAACTTCAACATCCCAGACGGCGAAGTATTCTCCGCCCCCGTCAAAAACTCCGTCGAAGGCCACATCACCTACAACGCCCCCACCATCTACCGCGGCACAGCCTTCGACAACGTCCGCCTCGAATTCTCCAAAGGCAAAATCACCAAAGCCACCGCCAACAACACCAAAGCAATCAACGCCATCTTCGATTCCGACGAAGGCGCCCGCTACATCGGAGAATTCGCCATCGGCTTCAATCCCCACATCCGTGAGCCCATGCGCGACATCCTCTTCGATGAAAAGATCGCCGGCTCATTCCACTTCACCCCAGGCCAAGCCTACGAAGGCGAGACCGACAACGGAAACCGCTCCCAAGTCCACTGGGACCTCGTCAATATCCAGCGCCCAGACTACGGCGGCGGCGAAATCTACTTCGACGGCAAATTAATCAGGAAAAACGGCAAATTCCTAGCAAAATCCCTAGAGCCCCTAAACTCCTAGGGTCTGAACACTGAACACTGAACACTGACACTCCTTGTCCTACCAAGTCTTCGCGCGGAAATACCGCCCTCGCACCTTCGACGATGTCCTCGGCCAGGACCACGTCATCCAAACCCTCAAAAACGCCATCAAAAGCGACAGGCTCCACCACGCCTACCTCTTTGTCGGCCCACGAGGCACCGGTAAGACATCCACCGCCCGCATCCTCGCCAAAGCCCTCAATTGCCCCAACGGCCCCATGGTCGACTTCGACCCCGACGACGACCTCTGCATCGAAATCGCTGAAGGCCGCTCCCTCGACGTACTCGAAATCGACGGCGCATCCAACAACGGCGTCGAACAAGTCCGCGAACTCCGCGACAACGTAAAATTCGCCCCCGCCCGCGGCCAATTCAGGATCTACTACATCGACGAAGTTCACATGCTCACCGGAGCCGCCTTCAACGCCCTCCTCAAAACCCTCGAAGAGCCCCCACCCCACGCCAAGTTCATCTTCGCCACCACCGAAGCACACAAAGTACTCCCCACCATCATCTCCCGCTGCCAGCGCTTCGATCTCCGGCGCATCCCCGATGAAATCATCGCCAAGCACCTCCTCCACATCGCAGAAGAAGAAAAGGTAAACCTCGATGCCGAAGCCGCCGCCGCCATCGCCCGCGGAGCCGATGGCGGAATGCGCGACGCCCAATCCATGCTCGATCAGCTCGTCGCCTTCTGCGGCGAAGCCATCACCGAAAACGAAGTCCAAGAAATCTTCGGATTCACCAGCTTCGAAACCATCGCCAGCCTCGCCGGAGCCATCATCAACCAAGAAACCGAGCCCGCACTCCGCGCCCTTCACGATCAAAACAACGCCGGCAAAGACCTCTCCAAGCTCATGGCCGATCTCATCGGCCACTTCCGCTCCATCCTCGTCCAGAAAGTAGCCCCCGGCACCGCCAGCACCGCCTCCCAGGCTGAAGCCCAAACACTCGCCACCCAAGCCGAAGCCTGCGACACCGGCCGCCTCCTCACCCTCATCGATGCCCTCGCCCAAGCCGATGGCACCATGAAGTGGAACCCCAATAAAAAACTCCACTTCGAAATCGCCCTCATCAAAAGCATCCAGACCCTCGCCGAGACCAACATCTCCGACGTCATCCAAGCACTCCAAGGCGACACCCCCCTCAAATCCGCACCAAAAGCAGCCGCCCCACCCAAAGCCACCGCCCCACCAGTACAAAAAAAAGCCGAAGCTACACCCCCAGCCCCCGAGCCAGAGCCAGC
>CALAIY010000121.1 GCA_937922595.1 uncultured Verrucomicrobiales bacterium
ACCTACTACAGCCCGACCAATGCTCCTAGTGCTATGGTCGATGTTAGTGCTGCGGGTGAAAAATCAACAAGCAAGTCCACCGCTTCTGTTACTGCGGGCGACGATTACTAACCTCATTTATCAAATATCATGATTATTCGATCAACTTTTATGGCGTTATGCGCCCTAGTTCTTTCAGTCTCCTCCGTTCTTTCCCAAGAGGCAAAGTTTGAGCCAAACCAGCGCCTCACTCTTACTATTGGTGGAGTTCCTGCTCAAGAGGCTCAGTTAGTCTCCGGAATGTATACCGTAAGCACAAATCACACGTTGAACCTTCCTCATATTCCTGAGGTTTCGATCCGCGGTCTCACGCGATCGCAGGTGCAGCGAAAGATTGAGAGTGCATACAAGAGTGCTCAAATTTACACTAACCCAAACGTTAATATTCTTTCGGATATCAACGGCGGTCCTGAAAGGATTGTAAGTGTGAATGGAGAGGTGAATCGGGCTGGTCCGGTTCCCTTCCGTCCTGGAATGACCCTTTTTGAGGCGATTAGTGCCGCCGGGAACAAGACGGACTTTGGCAGCTTCAAAAAGATAAAGCTGATTCGTAAGGGGAAAGTGACGCAGCACGACCTTTCGAAAATTTCTTCGAACCCGAAGGCTGATGTAACACTTCAGCCCAATGATAAGATCATTGTTCCTAAAGGTGGTGGAATTTTTCCGAATTAACAGTCTTCTAGGATGACGCTCTTGTTTCTGAGGATGTAAGAGACGCCTGAGATTAAAGTCATTAAGCCTGCGGCCATTGCGATAGCGATGCCGCAGGTTTTTAGTATCGGGGTGGCTGTTGCTGCGCTTTGGAGCAGTGGCTCGGCTACGATGAAGAGGAGCAGGTAGATGACTGCGGTCATTTGAAGGATCGTTTTGAGTTTGCCGAGGGAATCGGCAGAAATGACACTACCTTTTGCTGAGGCTACAAGCCTGAGCCCGGTGACGAGGAATTCTCTGGAAATGATTGCGATCACGATCCAGGCGGGGATGAGTCCGCGCTCGCAGAGGAGGATGAAGGCTGCTGAGATTAGGACTTTGTCTGCGAGTGGATCCATCAGCTTGCCGAAGTCGGTAATGAGGTTTTGTTCTCGCGCAATTTTACCGTCGTAATAATCGGTGATGGAGGCGGTGATGAAAAGCAGGAGTGCGGCTACTTGCGCCCAGTAGCCGCTGATGGACATTGCGACGACGAACAGGGCGGTGATGCCGAGTCGGCCAACGGTGAGCTTATTGGGAAGGTTCATGTAAAATGGCTTGTTTCCAGATGGGGACGCGTTTTTTGATCGCGGCGAGGTACCACTGGCATGCATCAAAAGCTTCTTTGCTATGGGGGAGGCATACGCGGATCACAATGGAAGGATCGCCTTCTGCGACAAATCCGGTTACGTGGTGGATGAAGAGCGGGTGGGATCCAAAGGTTTTCTGGCCTTGTTCGACGATGCGTTGGAGCTCTTCTTGGGCCATTGAGTTGTAGCTCGAGTATTTGATGCCGGAGATCGGATTATTGGCTTCCATTCCTCGAACGACGCCTTCGAAGCAGATTTCGGCTCCGTGGGGGCAAGGGGTGGTAGCGTTTAGCTTTGCTCTCCAGTCCGCGTGGGAACTCGCAAGATCCTTGACAGGCACGGGGGAGATGGAAAGATGCCGGTCACTCTGGATCGGGCGAATTTCTGAAATTGGGGTCACGATATGACGACCGTTTAAGCGGTAGATTACCTTAGCACCTGATCGTCTCTAGGCATCCCACTTGTCGAGAAATATAGATTTTTAATAAAAGAACACAACATCAGACACATCTAATGGAAAGCACAAAGAAGAGCGATTTTGGCCTCATTGGCCTCGCAGTCATGGGGCAAAATCTTGTCCTGAACGTCGAAAGCCGGGGATTTCAAGTATCGGTCTATAATCGGACAACTGAGACGATGGAGAAATTCGTCGCAGCGAATCCTGGGAAGAACCTTGTGGGCGAGCAGACGCTTGAGGGCTTCATCGCGAGTCTTGAGCGGCCGCGTAAGGTGATGATTATGGTGAAGGCTGGTGCGCCGGTTGATAAGGTGATTGAGCAGCTTCTTCCTCTTTTGGAGGAGGGTGATTTGATTATCGATGGTGGTAATTCGCTTTATACGGATTCCGAGCGCCGGACGGCAGAGCTTGAAGGTAAGGGGATTCTTTTTGTTGGAACGGGTGTGTCCGGTGGTGAGGAGGGGGCGCTTAAGGGGCCTTCGATTATGCCGGGTGGTCCGGAGTCGAGCTGGAAGATTATTCAGCCGATTTTTGAAGCGATTTCGGCGAAGGTTGATGGAGTTCCGTGTGTGACTCACATTGGCCCGGGAGGTGCAGGGCATTTCGTGAAAATGGTTCACAATGGAATTGAGTACGGCGATATGCAGCTCATTTGCGAAGCCTATAATATATTTAAGGCGGCAGGTTTCACTGCTGAAGAGCTGGCGGCAGTCTTTGAGGAATGGAATGCGGGTGATCTTGAGTCTTATTTGATTCAGATCACGAGCAAGATCTTTACGATTAAGGATGATGAGTCTGGGAAGCCGCTTGTTGATGTGATTGTGGATAAAGCGGGGCAGAAGGGGACTGGGATGTGGACTCTTATGAGTGGGGTGGAAAATGCGATTGTGATTTCGACGATTAATGCGGCTGTGGAAGCTCGTATTCTTTCTTCGATGAAGGATCAGCGTGTGGCTGCAGAGCCTGAGTTGGCTGGTCCATCGGCTGGTGATCTTGATCTTGGTGATATTACTAAGGAGGAGCTGGTGAAGCAGGTGAAGGATGCGCTGTATGCTTCTAAAATCATTTCCTATGCGCAGGGGCTCGATCTTATCAAAACGGTGGGCGAGAAGCAGAAATGGGGGCTGGATCTTGGTGCGATCGCACGCATTTGGCGTGGAGGGTGTATCATTCGGGCGCGCTTCCTGAATCATATCACTGAGGCGTATGAATCAGATCCGTCTTTGACGAATTTGATGTTGGCTCCGTTCTTTCAGGAGGTTCTTTCGGATACGCAGAGCAATTGGCGTGAAACCGTTGCTCTTGCGGTGAAGACGGGTATTCCGGTTCCTGCGTTTAGCGCTTCGTTGAGCTATTACGATTCCTATCGTTCAGGTCGTTTGCCTGCGAATCTCCTTCAGGCGCAGCGAGATTTCTTTGGTGCACACACTTATGAGCGGCTTGATAAGCCGGCTGGTGAGTATTTCCACACGGATTGGCCGGATGTGGTCGAGGATTAATTTAGCGTTCCCCGTGAGCCCCTGGTATTCGTTTTGAGTGCCAGGGGTTTTTTGTGTTAGCTGAGGGTATCGAGGATGAGGGGGGAGTTGGGGAGTTTTAGGTCTCGCTGGGCTTGGGCGTGCTCTTGGGGCTCGGGGACGGCGTTTTCGGTGAGGGAGGCGAGGGCGTGGCGGGTGAAGCTGGGTGGGGGGAGGAGGGGGCGGATGATGCGAAGGAATGGGCTTGGGATGTTGATGAGGGTGGTGGGGTGGCGAGCGTTTTTGAGGAGGGTTTCGGCGATTTTGAGGATGCTGATGGGGCCTCCGCCTCCGAGGGTGTAGGTGGTGCCGATGGCTTCTGGGGAGGTGGGGATGTTTACGAGTGCGGTGACGTAGGCTTCGATTCCGAGTGGGTCTTTCATGGCGTGCCCGCCATCGGGGAGGACGGCGCGGCGGTTTTTCAGGAGGTAGGCTCGGAAGCGCTGGAGGGCGGGGGAGCCGCCTTCTGGGCCGTGGATGAGGCAGGGACGAACGATGGTGTAGGGGACTGTTTCTTGCTCGGAGAGGAGGGTTTCGGCGCAGCGTTTGGAGGTGGAGTAGATGTTGGTGGCGAGGTAGGCGGCGGCGATGGAGGATTGGAGGACGAAGTGGGTGCCGGGGGTTTTGGCGGTGGCTTCGAGGAGGTGGCGGGTGGCGGTGACGTTGGCTTTGTGGAGGGCTTCACGGTCTTTGGTGAAGACGGTTTCCGCTAGGTGGTAGACGATTTGGACGTCTTGAAGGAGGCCATCGAGGGGGGTGGTGGTGAGGTCTCCGTAGCGGATATCGAAGTCGCCGGGCTGCTCGGGTGCAGAATTGGGCGGGGCGAGGATACGGATGCTGTGACCGGCGGCGTGGAGGGCGCGGGCGAGGTGGGTGGCGTTGTAGCTGGAGCCGCCGGTGATGAGTGCGAGCATGGGGAGGGCGGGAAGGGGTTATGGGGCGATGACGTGGCCTTTGAGGGTGGTGTCGCCGGGGAAGGTGTGGGGCTGGGTGACGGTGAGGGAGGTGCAGTGGAGGAGGCTGGGGATGCCGTTTGCGGTGAGGGTCTCTAGGGAATCGACGAATTTGTAGTGGCTGGAGAGGCTGATGGTGGGTGGGGTGCCTTGGCGCTCGGGGGCGAGGAGGACGTGGTAGCTTTCGTTGATGGTGTAGGCGTCGGAGCGGAGGGCGAGGAGGTCGCTGGTGGTCTTTACGGGGGCGAAGCGGGAGCGGGGGACTTCGATGGCTCCGGCTCCTTGGAAGCAGCCGATGGCGGCTCCCATGGCGGTCTCGAGCTGGAAGACTGGGGTGCTTTGCTTGTCGCGTGGGTCGAGAGTTTTGGTGTTTTTGATGAGGGGGAGTGGGAGGATGCCTCCGTTTGCGTCGAGGGCGTCGCGGAGGGCTTGGAGATCGAGCCAGAGGTTGTTTGTGTTGAAGTATTGGTGGCGGGTGATGTCTTGAAAGCTTTCGATATCGGCTTCGGGGCATTGGGCGGATTCGCGGAGGCAGAGGGCGCCGGTGGAGGCGTCGGCGCAGAGGTGGCCTCCTTTGCGGTCGGATGGGGTGCGGCGTGTGACTTCCATGAGGAAGGGTTTGCCGGAGGTGGCGAAGTATTCTAGGAGGCGTGGGTCGAGGGTGGCTCCGAGGTTGTCTCCATTGGAGATGAAGGCGTAGCGGATGCCTTCGGCTAGGAGGCGATCTAGGGTGCCTGATTCTGCGATGGCGACGTAGAGGTCTCCGTGGCCGGGTGGGCACCATTCGAGATCGGGATTGGTGGATGAGGCGGCGGGCTGGAGGGTTTTGGCGTCAATTTTTGGGACGCGGTTTTGGAGAAGCTCGATTTGACCTGGATTACCGAGGGCGGGGTATTTTGCGAGGGCTTTGGCGGTGTCTTGGCTGGTGGAGAAGCTGTTCATCAGGAGGACGCGGGGGGCTCCTGCGTCGGATGTGTCCTGGAGGTGGAGGATTTGCTTGGCGATGAGATCGAGGAAGGTGAGGCCGTCTTTGACTTCGAGGAGCGTTTTTGCGCGTTCGAGGCCCATTCCGGTGCCGAGGCCACCATTGAGTTTTATGAGAACGGTCTTTGAGAATAGTGAGGCAGGTGCGCGAGTTTCTAGTGATTCAAGCGATGGTATGTCTTGTGCGGGCTGGATTGCCGATTCTGAGAGGGTGGTCTTTCCTCCTGAGCTCAATTGGGAGTAATGGCTCTCGAAGGCTTTTACTGCGAGTGGCCCTAGGCCTGCGGCCGCCATTTTTTTTTGGAAAGGAATGAATGACATGAGTTTTTTGTGCGTATGAATAATATTGAGCGAAGAGTGAAAAAAATGTCACGATACAAACTTCGCCTCAAGCGTATCTATAACCGAAACCACTGAACCACCTTAGAGTAAATGTTTTGGCGCGTAACGTGCCTCTATGCAAAAACTCAAATGAGCGTATCGTCTTTTCGGTAGCTCCAGATTCCCTTTTATCATGACCGTCACAAAACGAGACCTTGTAATTAAAATCAGCAACGAGACCGGACTCACCCAGCAGCAGGTGTTTGATGTGATCCAAAAAACACTTGATAGCGTGACGGGAAGTCTCGCGGGGGGTGATGAAGTGGTGTTGCGGAATTTCGGCTCCTTTCAGGTGCGTAAGACGAAGCCAAAGGTGGGGCGCAATCCCAATAAGCCTGGTACTGAGCAGGTGATCCCGGAGCGTGCTGTGGTGAAATTCAAGCCGGGGAAAGAGATGAAGGAGCGGGTGGCGAAAGTGCTTCCGCATCTGGATTAGCGGGCTGACCAGTCGGCAATTTTCAAACCTGGGACGCGTGAAAATTCACGGGTGTTGTTGGTGATGAGGGTTGTGTTGGAGGCACGTGCGGTGGCGGCGATGAAGAGATCGTTTGGGTCGATCAGCGATCCGTTTTCTTCTAAGGTCACCCTAATCTCAGCGTAGTGCTCTGCTTCTGATTTTCTAAATGGGAGTGATTGGTAAGGGCTTAGGAAATTATCGAGCTTACGGCTTTCGTTTTCAGATTGGGGCTTCTTGTGAATGCCTGTGAGGAGCTCGGCACGAGTGATTTCTGCAAAGAAAGGATCTTTGGGGTTCATTTGCGAGATTCGTTCGAAAATGAGTTTTTTTTGCAGCGATGGCCGATTCCTGATGGCAAAAACGATGATATTAGTGTCGAGACAAAACATCAGAGTTCTTCTCTTGGGGCGTCGGGGATTACGACTTCAGGTGGGACTTCAATATCAATACCGTTTTCTGGGTTGGTCCAGTATTCAAAGTATCCAGGGGGGCACCCATTTGAGGTGAGGGCGTCTTCTAAATGCTCACTAGCGCACGAAGAAATTGATTTATTTTCTCTTTTTGCTGCTTGGACGATTTTTGTGTGAGTGATCTCACTGAGATAGAGGCTGAGCTGCGGCATCTGGTAAGATAGTAGGGGCAAGTATGCTTGCTATCGAGGTACGGGTACGGTTTCCAATATTTTGGCGATGGCTTCTTCTACGGTGGCGCCTTCGATTTCGTATTCGGGGCGGAGGACGATGCGGTGGCCGAGGACTGGGGCGGCGAGGGTGCGGATGTCGTCGGGGGTGACGAAGTCGCGGCCGTTGATGGCGGCGTGGGCGCGTGCGGCGAGGAGGAGTGCGCCGGTGGCGCGGGGGCCGGAGCCTACGAGGATGCTGTCGGTTTCGCGCGAAGCGCGGATGAGATCGACGACGTAGGTGACGAGTTCGGGTTTTGTGGTGACGTGGAGGAGTGCTTGGCGGAGCTGGACGAGTTGGCCGGCGGCGAGGACGGGTTGTACGGTGCCGCTGGCGAGGGTGGTCTCGGGGGCGGTGGTGCCGAGGAGGCGGTTGGCGAGGGCGAGTTCGGATTCGCGGTCTGGGTAGTCGATGAAGACTCGCATCATGAAGCGGTCTTTTTGGGCTTCGGGGAGTGGGTAGGTGCCTTCGTATTCGACTGGGTTTTGGGTGGCGAAGACGGTGAAATCGGCGGGGAGGATGTGGGTGATGCCATCGATGCTGACGGTGCGTTCTTGCATGGCCTGGAGGAGGGAGGCCTGGGTCTTTGCGGGTGCTCGGTTGATTTCATCGGCGAGGAGGAAGGAGGTGAATACGGGGCCTTTCACGAGGGTGAAGGTGCCGGATTGCATGTTGAAGATATTGGTTCCGGTGATGTCGGAGGGCATGAGATCCGGTGTGAATTGCACTCTGCCGAAGTCGCCGCCGAGGACGTGGGCTAGGGTGCGTACCAAAAGTGTCTTGGCGACTCCGGGGACGCCTTCGAGGAGGATGTGCTGGCCGGTGAAGAGGGCGATGAGGCAGCGATCGATGACTTCTTCTTGGCCGATGATGACTTTGCTGACTTCTTGGCGGGCGCGGGTGAGGACGGTTTTTACGACCTCGACGGGGGAGGACTGGGTCTGTGGCTGTGCCGGGGGGGCGGGAGGGATTTCTTCGTTCATTTGCGGCTGGGATTGAGGAGGGAGACGAGTTGGTTGTAGGTGCCGGTGAGGTCGCGTTCGCGGGCGGGGCGGTTTTCTTGGTTGGCGATGAGGGATTCGGCCTGGGTGATGGCTTCGGGTGTGGCGTTGCCGATCTTGCGGCGGGTGGCGGCGTTTTTCCAGGTGCGGAGGGCGGTGGAGAGTAGGGATTTTTGTGGGACGTGGCGGCGGATGAGGCGGACGAGGCCGGTGGCGGCATCGGAGCCGCGAATGCTGGCATCGGCGTAGCGCCGGGCTTCGGATTGGGTGTCGGGCTTTATGAGGGGGCTGGAGTTTTTCCAGATATAGAGGGCGAGAACGCAGGCGAATCCGAGGATGGCACCGCCGAGATTGTAGCGGTAGACGAGGCCGATGATGCTGGGTGCGATGACGGTGCCGAGCTGGGTCTCATCGAAGATGATTGGGCGGCTGCTGGTATGGCCAAGGAGGTATTGGAGGAAGGGAGTGGGAGGCTCAAGGGAGAGGCTTTCATTGCTGGCGAAGTAGCTGCCGGTGAGGATGACGATTGAGCCTTTGCCCCATTCGCGTTCGATGGCGACGGGGTGTCCTTCGGCGCTGGCGAAGATCTGCCAGGCTTCGTCTGTATCGGTGATTCGGGCGGGGGTGAACCACCGGGCGGGAGGCTCGCCGGAGCCGGTGATGCGCCAGCCGCCTTTGGGGCGGGCGTCTTTGAGCGATTGGGCGTCGTCTTCAAGCTTAAGGTAGGTGATGGCGAAGCCCCATTTTTCGCGGAGATCGGTGGTGTTGGTTTCGATTTCTTCGTCGTCTGGATTTGGGGGGGTGAGATCGATGGTTTCGAAGTCGGAGGGGAGGTAGTTGATGGTGTCTTTGGCGATGACGATGCGGGCTCCGGCGGTGGCGAAGGCTTCGAGCTTTTCGATGTCGGTATTGGGGAGTTCGAAGTCTTTGAGCCCGAGCCGGACGAAGGTGGCGTCTCGGATGTCTTCCTGGTCGAGAAGAACGAGGGGGGTGAGATTCCGGGAAACGGGTTTTTCCGATAGTTCGGAGTAGACGGCGTAGAGGGCGCGTGCGCCTTTTGGATCGGCGCGATAGGTGGAGTATGCGGGGTAGCTATCGCCTTTGGTGAACCGTGCTTGGAAGAGCTTGGAGAAGCCGAAGATGAGGGCGGCGAGGGCGAGGAGGCCTGCTGCTGGAATGAGGTGTTTTCTCATGCGGCGAGGGCGGGTGGTGTCGCTGCGGTGGTGGTGACTTCGGCGTAGAGTGAGCGGACGTGATCGACGAGGGCTGGGGTGGCGGCGTGCTCGCCGTACCAGATGCGCTCGAAGGAGGCGGTGGTTTCGCCGAAGGCGTTGAGAAGGGTGGTTTCGTTGCGTGCGCGGAGGCGAGCTTCGCGGAGGTAATCGTGATTCGATTTCGCGCGCTTGAGCCGGATGGTGCCGCGCTCGGCGAGGTGGGCGAGACATGCGAGGTAGACGGCGCGCACGGCGAGGCGGTAATCGCCGCTGTCAGCTTTCTCGGTGGCGAGGCGGAGCCATTCATCTTCTTCAAGGGCGTCGGCGAGGATTGTTTCGTCGGTGAGGTCGATGGGGCTACTGGGAGCGCCTGTAACTTTTTCGGAACGGGCGGTATTTTTTACGGCTTTGTAAATCGCCATGCCTAACAAATAGACGATACCGGTGAGAGCGAAGAGGCCGAGTGCGCGCATCCAACCGCCTAGCTCGACACCGGAGAACCATGAGGGGCTGCTTACGCTGGGGAGTGAGCGTGGCTTGCGATCGAAAAGCCAATCGAAGAATTTTCCGATCTTTTTGAAGCTGGCTTTCCAGACTGAGCGCGACCATTTGCCGAAGCTTTTTATCATGCGTTGGATGAAGCCTGCGCTTTTGCTTTCTGCTGCGGCTTTTTTTGCTTTTTCGGCGCGGACGCGCTTGAGGCGCCAGCGGTATTCAGGGCGGGAGAGGACGTCTTTTACTTTTTGCTCTAGGAGGGGGGATGCTGGAGGTGGGGTGGGGGCGGGCTCGGCGGCGGGCAGATTTGGGAGTAGGCAGAGGAGGGCGAGTGCGGCGGCGAGTGCTGTGGTGGGGAGATTTGAGCGTTTTGCGCGGACGCGGGAGAGGATGTCTTCGCCGGTGGTTTCTGCGAGGACGTAGAAGGTGCGGACGACGTAGAGGGTCTTGAAGTAGGGGCCGAGGATGAGCAAAGCGGTCATGGTGACCACGGTGAGGCCGGTGGTATTCGCGAGTGCGGCAGTGGGGTTTTCAGTGAAGGCGGAGCCAATGCCGATGAAAATGCGGAGCAGCATTGGGATGAGGAATAGAAGGGCGGAGACATTTAGCCAGACAAACATCGAGAAGAGAAAGAATGTGAGCAGGACTTTGTGGTCGCCGAGCAGCGAGCCACCGGCGAGCTTGAGGGATTTGCCGGCGAGGCCGCGGAAACCGCGTTTTTTGAAGTCTTGGGTGTAAGCCAAGACAGAGGCGTTTTGGTAGATGGACATGCAATAGCCTAGCGGAAACACCAAATTTCCCGCAAGGGTGAGGACTGGAATGCAGGTGGACTGGACGATGACGAGCGCGGCGGTGGCGCGGAGGAATGATCCGGGGCGGAGTGGGACGACGGTGCCGCCGAAGGTGGCGTATGCTTCGCGGGCGAAGAGTGCCTGGAAGATTTTCATCCAGAAATAGGTGGCGGTGAGGCCGAGTGCTGCGCCGGGGAGGCGGAGGATGGCATCCGGTGCGGCGGCCATTTCCGAGAGGAAGAAAACGCAGGAGAGTGCGAAGGGGACGGTGCCGATGAGGTAGAGTGCGTGGGTGCGCAGTGGTAGCTGCCGGAGAAGATAGAAAGCTTCTTCTAATTGCCTAGTTCCGCCGGTGTATTCACTCTTCTTCATCGAATTTCGTGGGGTCTTTCATGAAATCGACGACGCCTTCCATGTAGGAGCCTTCGTGGTATGTGGTGGGCAGGCGGGCGAGGAGATCGCCGGTGGCGTGAAAAAGGGTGTAGGTGAGCGCGAGTCCTGCAGCGGCTTGGATGAGGGGGAAAACGGGGATGTAGGGAAGCGTGTGCTTCTTCTTTGCGGCGGTTTCGCTGGAGGCGGAGATTTTGCTTAGGCAGCCGGCGCAGATGACGCGGTATTCATGCTCGGTGATGCATTCCCGGCAAAAGGGACTGCTGCACTCGGGGCAGATGGCGACGGCTTCGCGCTGGCTGTGGTTGTTGCAGTGCAATCAGATTTAAGATTTAAGGCTTTGGATTTGGTGGCTTAATTCTCTGGAGACTTTGCGTGCGACTTTTAGGCGATTGGCGGTGCGGATTTTGAGGATGCCAGAGGCGGTCTCGACGGCGTAGACGCAGGTGCGGCCTCGGATGAGATTGTAGAGGAGGGCGATTAGGCCGGGGATTGCGAAGATTCCTAAGGTGATTGAGATCGCGATTTCTGAGCTATTAAATGCAGTGACGATTGCGGGGATGCCAAGCATGAGGAGCCATGCCGCAGAGACCGAAATCCAAATGATGGATCCAGGGGAGGGGGCGGCGGTGAGGGCGGTGATATCTGAGTAGCGGATGCGGCGATAGGTTTCCGAGATCGGCCAGATTATTCCGGAGCCCTTCACGTAAAGCAGGTGCTCTTTGCCGGCCCAGAGGCTGCTGCAGCCGAAGGCTCCTTTGGCGAGGCGGGTGTATTCTCCGAAGGATTTTTTCATGGGTTAGATCTCTTCGGAATCGATTTCTATATCAGGTGTATCAAATACCTTGCTGAAGAGGTTCATCATGTCCATAATTTCGATGATTGTGCCGACAATAAGGAGGGTGGAAATGGTGAGCGTTGCGATTTGCCGTGCTCGACCTCGGGGGACGATGCCGCGGGAGGTATTCCAGTTTTTTATGATGATAAAGATGGCTGCTGGCGAGGCGAGGAGCGAAAACATCAGGCCGTAGAAGGGGACGATGATGGGGGGCCAGATGATGAGGTTTAGGGCGAGATTATCCCAAAGGGTACGCTTGGTGAGGAAGCGATCGTCTTGGCGGACTTCGCGCCCTGCGTGGAGACAGGTGAGGCAAGTTTTTTTGCCTCCCCAATCGACTTCACAGCGAGTGCAGACGAAGCGGCCACAGCTTTGGCAGCTATCGGTGGCAGGTTGCTCGGGGCAGAAGAAGCAGTCTGCTCCACCACCGGCAGCGAGGACGGATTCGTTTGCCGTGGGTGGAGTGGCTGCGACGAAGGTGAGCGACTCGAGCTTCGAGTTGCAATTCGTGCAGCGCTCCGCGGGGGCGGGTAGCTTGGCGTAGCAGCGTGGGCAGGAGAGCGCCATGGGATGCGATTAGTCCCGGATGACGCGGGTGGAGCAGACCAGATCATGAAGGCCTCGTTTCTTTTTGTCCCAGGCCACCCATAGATATGGAAGGGCAATCAGAGCAACCATCACGAATATCCCTAGTCCAGCTACGATTCCTGTTGGATCCGTTCCGGTTCCTCCTGTAGAAGCGACGGCTGAGCCGACTAAAATCAACAATCCGATGATATATCCCACAAGATACAGCCCGAACTGGGATGCTGCTCTACCGAAAGCTCTCAAGTAACTTATGTTCTCTCCGTCGGCTTTTACGATGGTGAATTTGAAAATGCGTTTGCCAGGAGTTCCTCCATTTTTCCCAACTAAATAAATGTAGTAAAAAATAGCGAAGGCCAGGTATAGGACAAAGGACAGCCCATATCCCACAATCAATGCGCCTAATTGACCAGTAATGACGTCTGGATCGATTTCCTGGCCTGAGAATCCGGAAAAAAATAATCCTGCTCCGCCGATAAGCATTGCTGGAATAAAACACACCAAAGTACCTGTGTAGAAAATGATTCCATCTATGATTTGCGCGAGCACCCGCCACCAGAAGCCGACGGGGATCATATTTGTCCTTATTTCGCCGGGCATGACGGCGGTGCCTTGTTGGAGGGCGGCGATGAAGGCGTCTTTGTTTTCTGGTATGAGCCAGTGTTCGCCGTATTGGAGCATGTCCTTCTTGGGGGCGACTTTTCCGCTGTGGGCGCAGGTGGCCATGTCTTGCGGGGCGAGTGTGGCGGGGGCTGCTGCGGCGCCGGTCATGAAATCGGGGAGATCGCCGGCGGGTGCTGCTGCGGGGGTGGGCGCTTCGGTTTCGAGGCTGGTGGCGATTTCGGTGTAGGGCTTCCAGCCATCAAGTCCGGCGTGCCAGACGAGGGTCTCGGCGTTGATGGTGCCGCCTTGGAAGAGGGCGCGGAGTGTTGCGCTATCTACGGGGCCTTGTTGTTGTTTGTTGAGGGCGTAAAACCAATCCATAAGAAAATTTTGTGCAATGTGGAGGTGGGTTGGGTTTCCGCAAGGCGGGATCAGTCGCGGAGGACGTAGGTGCCGGCGAGGTGATCGTGGAGGGCGCGTTTTTGTTTGTCCCAGATGACCCAGAGGTAGGTGAGCTCGCTGAAGGGGAGGAGGGCGATGCCGATGATGGCTATGGGGGTGATTTGGGAGCTGGTGGCGAGGCCGAGGAGGAGGAATATTCCGGCGCAGATGAGGCGGATGGCGATGCCGCCGATGTGGCGGGCTGTGGCGCGGAGGAGGCTGATTTTTTTGCCTGATTTGTCGGCGAGGTGGTAGCGGAAGAGGCGTTTTCCGGGGGTGGCTCCGTAGAGGTGCACGAGGAAGATGTAGTAGAAGAAGGAGAGGGCGCTGGCGATGATGATGATGATGGAAAGTTGGTCGCTAGAGAGGGGGATGGATGCTTCGGCGGGGGGAAGGCCGGGGGTGCGGAGGGCATCGGTGGCGCGGTAGGCGGAGCCGAGGAGGGTGCGGGAGGTGATGCCGGTGAGCCTGATGAGGAGGGTGCCGAGGGCGAGGGCTAGGAGGTGGACGAAGGTGGTGTCGACTAGGTAGGCGGCGAGGCGGATGAAGAATCCGGCGTGGGGGCTTTCGGCGCCGCTGTGGAGGCGGCGATTTCGCTGGCGGGCTGCGCTGAGCTGGGAGGGGAGGCCGGGAAGGTCGCCGTAGGTGGAGGTGGCAATTTCGGCGGGCGGAGCGGGCTTTTCTTCGGTGCCATCGAAGAATGTGGGGAGCTGGACTTCGATCTCGGGGGGCTCGAGGACATCGCGGTAGGGGAGCCAGCTTTCTGCTCCGTGGTGCCAGATGAGGGTGTGTGGCTGGACGGTGCCTAGGTGGTAGAGCTTGTGCAG
>CALAIY010000122.1 GCA_937922595.1 uncultured Verrucomicrobiales bacterium
ACATGATCTATCTCGTGGCAGGAGACCTGGATCTCCCTGCACAAATAGCGGTGCAGAACCGTACACGGCAAGTTAAGAGCCAGCACCACAACGAGCTATGCCTCTAGCTCACCGAGCTATTGCGAAACCCGAATATAGCCAGAAAGTTTCGTGGCCGCGCCTTTTTCTATTGACGGAGACTCGTCCATATCAGGTTTTGGTTTTCGAATTGGTAGAAGTCGTAGGCGTCAGCCTTCCACCTCTACGATGCTAGCCGTAGCGGCTTGCCCTGCTTTTTCTTGAGCCAGTTCGCTGGCACCAGCTGGGGTGCTTCCCATACCGCATGATAGACATGTATTTATTTTATTCGCCCAAACGACATGTATATTTGAAGCGGCAACGCAATAAACTATAAGAATGTTAAAGATGGTCTTAAAAGCCCTAGTAGGCCGCCGGGCACGGAAGCTGTATTTCTGGGCGTTCGTCGCGCTACTTGCGCTGGTGGCCACCACATTTTTGATCGTCGATATTACTGGTGCAAAGGCCTGGGAAGCCGCCCAGATCCGCCTAGAGGAAGAGGGCGAAACAGGCGATTTCAGTGGCCTCATCCCCCCCGTCCCCCACCCGAACGAAAACTTCTTTGCCACTGACAATCTATTGGAAATCGCTCAGCAAAGCGAGCTGAACCGCGACATCCAAGAACGGATAGATCGACTCTCGATAGCAGGCTACGCAGTGGGAGGCACCCTCAGCGACCTTCCTTCATTCGAGGTTGATCGCTACTCGTGGCAAAAAATCGATTTCGACGAATGGGCGACCGCTTATCTGGACGCTGATAAATTGATGTACGACGCAGACCCATCAAAAACGTCCGCAGAAAATTTTTCATACATCATCGAAAAATTCGATCGGGGGATATTTAACACCCTTCGCAAGGAACTACACCGCCCCCACTCCGTAGTAACCCCAGGATACCTTGATAAAGCCTCCACCAATCCCCTTGAGTTCTCGAAAACCCACACGGACGCACTCATCAGAGGCGCCATGAGCCTCTCGAGAGCAGGTATAGCTGCAGCCCAGAGCAATGACACCGAAAAGGCGATTCAGTATATCGATGTCCTCGTGAAGCTGGCCGAAGGCCTATTCCATGACCCTGAAACCCCATCATTCTACGCCGGATCCTACTCACTATCCTTCGCCGACAGGATCCTTTGGGAACTAATCAGAGAAGGAAACCTGAGTGCAGAAGACCTCTCCTACCTCCAGGAACGTTTCGGGAGCATCGATATCGGTCAGATCGCGCACCGGATGTACCGTGGGCAACTGGCAACCCTGCTGCACAATTGGATCTACAGGCCCGGAGAGCGCGATGGCTCCCCAGATGCAAAAGCCACCGACTCCAGGACTCAAGCACTTGTAGACCATCCGCTCAAGAGAGGCATGATCAACCACATTCGCGCCTACCAGGTTTCGTGGTATCTGGATTATGTCCTGAATCCCATTCGCGACCGCGGCTTATTAGATATTCGACAAAAAAGTATCGAACTCGCAATTCTAAACGAACAAGCATTCTCCAACTATTTCCGGATCTGGGAAATCGGAGCGTCTTTCTTAGTAATGTGTAGCCCCCATATCGCAAGCCTCGTCATCGCCACGGAGACCCGGCGCACGATTGCAACGCTATCTTGCGCTATTGAGCGATACAAACTCGATGTAGGCAAATACCCGAACCACCTGAATAATCTCGTCCCGAGATACATTCCGGAAGTTCCTCAAGATCTATTTTCGGAACCCCACACCGATATTCACTACACCCCACAAGGCGATCACTACAAGATCTGGTCGAACGGCGAGGACATAACCAACAACGATGGCCATGTTTCACCAGGAGAAGACAAAACATACAGGAACGGGGATGATATCGTCTGGCTCATTCCCGAATAAAGCCTCCCCGCGATCACGAACCCTTCACCGGAGTTCCCCCCCCCGAAGCATTTATTGCTAGCCGATACCGGCTCCCCGCAGCCTGCTCAGGCTATACCAGGGCGGCGCGCCCTTTCCGCCAGAGACAGGCATTGGCTTGAAGGCGCTCGGCTCGAAGCGACTTCCCAGCGTCCTGCGCAAGAAACCTTCGCTTCCTAGCGCCACCCCCTCGGAAAACCAGCGCACCCGATGCTCCACGAGTTCCGATTCGCTCAACTCTCCGCCTTCATCAATGACCTTCCTCACTGCCTCCACCTTCAGCCCATACCGCTTCCGCCGCCTTCCAGGAGCCGCCTCACCTTCTCTTTCAAACCCTTTTTCGTAAAGCATCTCCCGGTAAGCCTCCGCCCCCGTCTGCTCCCGCCTACCCGCCCGCTTGCCTGCCACCTCCCAGTTATCAATCGGCCACCCCGTCACCCGACAAAGCCCCCGCCGCATCCGCTTGCTCCCCCCCAGCGCCTCCGAATACCCACACCACCGGTAGTCCTCCGGCTTACCCACCAGCCCCGCCCGCACCGGGTTCAGATCGATATACGCCGCCATCGTCTGCAAACACCGCCCATTCTCCACCATCACACTCTTAAAACGCGCCATCCACAACGTCCCCTTCCGCGAATATTTCTTATTAAACCACCTCGAAAAACGCTCCTTCAGCTCCTTCACAAAAAGGCTCAGATCGCAAAAACGCCGCTTATACCGTCCCAGCAACGACTGCACCTCCCGCTCCTTCCCCTGCCCCCGCAGCTCCGCCATCTCGCGCCTCAGCGTATCCAGATACTCCTTCGAATAAAGCAGCCGCAAATGCTCCAGCAGCCTCTCCTCCCCCGCCCCTCCCGGCTCATCACACTCAAACCGCGCCACAAACTTCTCCTTCTGCGGAATCCGCAACAAAAGGTGAAAATGATTGTCCATCACACAATAGGTCAGCACCTCCACCCCAGAAAACTTCGCCATCCGCCACATCAGCACCCGAAAAGCCTCCTTATCC
>CALAIY010000123.1 GCA_937922595.1 uncultured Verrucomicrobiales bacterium
GAGCCAGGAGTAGACGGAGTCGTTGTAAATCTTCTCGACGAAAACGGAAGCCAAATCGCCACCACTACGACAGCAAGCGGAGGAGCCTACAGCTTCACCGGCCTCGCCCCAGGTGATTACACCGTGGAATTCGTAGCTCCAACCGGCGCAACGTTCACCACGGCAAACACCGGAAACGACACAACCGACAGCGATGCAAATCCTTCAAATGGTCAGTCTGCAGAAATCACCCTTGCCTCCGGCGAAAACAATCCAACAATCGACGCCGGAATCGTAAACCCAGCATCACTTGGAGATTACGTCTTCGAAGACCTTAACAACAACGGTCAACAAGATAGCGGTGAGCCAGGAGTAGATGGAGTGGTCGTAAATCTTCTCGATGAAAACGGGAGCCAAATCGGAACTACGACGACAGCAAGCGGCGGAGCCTACAGCTTCACCGGTCTTACCCCAGGAGACTACACAGTAGAATTCGTAGCCCCAACCGGCGCGACATTCACCACAGCAAACACCGGAAACGACGCGACTGACAGCGATGCAAATCCTTCAAATGGTCAGTCTGCAGAAATCACACTAGCCTCTGGCGAAAACAACCCAACCATCGACGCCGGAATCGTAAATCCAGCATCACTCGGTGACTACGTCTTCGAAGACCTTAATAACAACGGTCAACAGGACTCCGGTGAGCCAGGTGTAGACGGAGTGGTCGTAAATCTTCTCGATGAAAACGGGAGCCAAATCGGAACTACGACGACAGCAAGCGGCGGAGCCTACAGCTTCACCGGCCTCGCCCCAGGTGATTACACCGTGGAATTCGTAGCCCCGATCGGCGCGACATTCACCACAGCAAACACCGGAAATGATACAACCGACAGCGATGCAGACCCAGCCAACGGTCAGTCTGTAGGAATCACCCTTGCCTCCGGCGAAAATAATCCAACAATCGACGCCGGAATCGTAAACCCAGCATCGCTCGGTGACTACGTCTTCGAAGACCTTAACAACAACGGTCAGCAAGATAGCGGTGAGCCAGGCGTAGACGGAGTGGTCGTGAATCTGCTCGACGAAAATGGAAGCCAAATCGCAACTACGACGACAGCAAGCGGCGGAGCCTACAGCTTCACTGGCCTCGCCCCAGGTGATTACACAGTAGAATTCGTAGCCCCGACCGGCGCGACATTCACCACAGCAAACACTGGCAACGACGCGACCGACAGCGATGCAAATCCTTCAAATGATCAGTCGGTAGAAATCACACTAGCCTCCGGCGAAAACAATCCGACCATCGACGCCGGAATCGTAAACCCAGCTTCACTCGGTGACTACGTCTTCGAAGACCTCAACAACAACGGTCAACAGGACTCCGGTGAGCCAGGAGTAGACGGAGTGGTCGTAAATCTTCTCGATGAAAACGGAAGCCAAATCGCTACGACCACAACCGCAAGCGGCGGAGCCTACAGCTTCACCGGCCTCGCCCCCGGCGACTACACAGTAGAATTCGTAGCCCCAACGGGCGCAACGTTCACCACAGCAAACACTGGCAACGACGCGACCGACAGCGATGCAAATCCTTCAAACGGTCAGTCGGTAGAAATCACACTCGCCTCCGGCGAAAACAACCCAACAATCGACGCCGGAATCGTTCTTCCTGCTTCACTCGGAAATCTCGTCTTCAACGACCTGAACAACGACGGTCAGCAAGACACCGGTGAGCCAGGCGTCGACGGTGTGACCGTGACCCTCCTCAATGGTGACGGTTCTCCTACCGGACAAATGACGACCACCACCGGTGGCGGTCTCTACAGCTTCGATGATCTCGCCCCCGGCGATTACATCGTCGAGTTCAGCAACCTCCCCACTGGCTTCGAGCCCACCATGCCAAACCAGGGCTCCGACACCACCGACAGCGATGCTGCCGGAAACGGCCAGACGGGAATCGTCACACTTGGTTCCGGTGAAAACGATGACACCATCGACGCCGGTATCTTCGAGCCGAACTCCGCTGGCCTTGGCGACGTCGTCTTCGAAGACCTCAACGCTAATGGCGTTCAAGACCCAGGCGAAGATGGCGTCGAAGGCGCGATCGTAATGCTTCTTGATGAAAACGGCGTCATGGTTCCCGGAATCGATTCAGTGGAGACTGGCCCCGACGGAGCCTACCTCTTCACAGACATCCCCGCCGACACCTACCAGGTGAAAATCACCGCTCCAGAAGGCTACGTCGTCACATTCCAGAATTCGGGAACTGATCCTGAGACTGATAGCGACATCGATGGCACCGGCCTCACTGAAGGCACCACCGGAGACATCACCGTCCCAGCCAATACCATCGTCCGCGATGTGGATGGCGGACTCGTCCCACCCAAGCCCACGACCTTCGTCGGCTGGCAGCTGCAAAATCCGCTCGGCGGAGACAATGGCGACGACCAGAACGCGGACGGCGACGCCTTCGGCAACGCCACCGAGTATGCCTTCTGCACCGACCCCGCGTCCGGAGCCAAGGACGGCGGCCCAATTGACCTCGCCGTCGATACGACCACCGGCCTACTTGGTGCCAGCTTCACCCGCCTGATCGGAATTGAAGATACCACGTTCGACCTCCAGTTCAGCGCCACTGGCGATGGATGGAGCGATGTCACCACCATTACTCCGATCATCACCCCTAATGGTGATGGCACTGAGACCGTGACTTACCCGAACATCGAGTCCCTCGGCGACCCCGGAATGGTGCGCGTCGTGATCACCCTTGATGACGGCACGAACATGGCCGTAGAAGCCTCCGGCTACAGCGGCTGGCAAAATCACACGGTCAACCCATTCTGTGAGACCACCAGCTTCCCGCTCCTCCCCGCCTGTGTCTTCACTGGCACCGTGGGAAGTGTCTCCGGCCAAGACCTCGATCTTAGCGACTCCGCTGGCGCGGAAACGGTGGAATCCCTCCTTGTGGGCACTGCCCCTTATGTCGCCAATAGCCACTACATTGAAGTCGTCTCCGGCGATCTCGATAACAGCTGTGGAGAGCGCTTCGATATCGAAAGCGTAAGCGGCAACACCGTGACCCTTGCGAATGATAGCGATGTTCTCGCACTCACCGCACCGCACAATACCCTTACAGGGAGTGCTCCAAGCAATTTGGCCAATGATCTCATCGTGATCCGCCGCCATCGCACTATGGCCGAGCTCTTCCCGATCGACGACCCCGCCACTCCTGAAGTGGATGGCTTCCTTGGAGGCGCAAACGCTGAAGAATCCGCTCGGATCCTCTTCTTCGATCACGCCACTCAGCAGTTGGTCTCTTATTACCTCTTCGATGATGGTGCTGATGGTATCTGGACGCTCGTCGAAGACGGATTGACTTCAGGAAATGCCCTCGTCGTTCCGCCATGTGCCGGTGTCTTCACCCACAACCGCGCCGCCACTGCCGGCAATCCGAATGATCCCTCTGCCGCCTTCGATACCCTTCGATTCGGTGAGGTGCGGACGAATAAAGCACACTGTCCGATGGGGCAGGGCTACAATCTGGTAGGAGCTGCGTTCCCAGTGAATCAAAGCGCGAACGATCGCGGAATGACTCCTGCGAATGGCTTCGACGCCAGCGCTGCGCGCTCCCTTGCTGATCAGGTTCAGTTCTGGAGGGATGATTCCAATACCTCTGGAGTCCCCCACCTCTGTTACGATCCGATGTTCCTCTTCATCGCCCGTGGAATCACCACCGAGCAGTGGACGGAATCAGGTGACAGCGCTCGCGCAAACTTGAATGCCGAGCTGCTCTTCGAGCACGATCGCGCTGCGATGTATTGCAATCAACTTGATGATAAACTTATGTTTACAATACCCAGTCCAATTGATACGGTAATCTCGAATTAGTGGGGGATTCATATCTGAATAATCTTTACAAGAATATCATGAAAACAATATCTCTCGCTCTATCCATCATCGCCCTCTTAGGCGGCACCGGTGGGAGCTTTGCCGCGACGATTACTTGGGGAGTCAATGGGCAGCCTGGAACTGACTTCGATGTCTTCAGTGATGGAACTCCGATTAGCGCTCCTGGTTTCACCTATGAGCTTGGAGTTTTCGAAGATCCAATATCTGGAGCACCGTTCTCGCCCACCGCACAAAATATCGTGGTATGGGAGGAAAACTGGGTTTCCGTGGCATCATCGATGCTCAATCCTACTTTAGGGGCTTACGGAGGCTCGGTAGAGAGCGATGTTTTCGTCGGAATCCCCCAGGGGAGCCGAGTCTACATTTGGGGATACAATAGCCAAGACCTCACGCCCGCTCCCGAGTGGGTGCTTTTCACCGGCACTACTCCAGACGCATCAAATCCGGGCGTGCCGGCGAGCACCGATTGGCTGTCGCCTGATGGTAGCCAAAGCCAGGCGAGCGTATCACTCGATTTCGCTCCGCAAACGGCCGATACCGCAATCGTCGGTCGAATTCCGGGCACCGGTAGTGCTCCTGGCGACTACGGCGGCGATATCAGTGATCCTGCTGTACTCGGGGTAAATACGATTCAGACCGCTTCGGTTCCGGAGCCTACGCCAGGAATACTACTCATGCTTACGGGCTTGTTTGGGATGCTCATTCGTCGCAGGCGCTGAAAGATCGATCATTCTCATGAATCCGATCATTAGGGGGCGCTCTTTAGTCGTCACTGGCGCGATAGCGCTCCTTCCCGCATTTGCCGCGGCTGATGCCCCTATCACCTTTTCGAGTAATCGCGGAGCCGGAGTCGTAAATCTTCAGAGTGATGGCACTGCGCGGATCGATAGCACATTTACCTTTGAAGTCGGGGCATTTTCGAAATTACCGGATGGCTCTGCATTCGTGCCGACGCCCAGTAATGTAGGCGAGTGGGGCGAGCGCTGGAATGCTCTTGCTGCTACTGGATACAATGAGGCTCCCAATAATTTTTTCACGGGCTCCGCGACTCTTGATACAAATGTGGAGCCCTTCTCAGCGGCAGACGTTCCCTATATTTGGGGATTCGATTCGCGAGAGGGCGAGTCGGAATGGATTCTGATTCGTCGCGATGGGGCTGAGGCATGGTCATGGCCTGATGCGGGTGGGGGAGGGATTACTCCTTCCCGCACATTTTTTACCGTGAGTGATACTCTGGGAGGGCTTGCGGCCGTTGTTGGTGAATTCAATGGGGCGGGATTTTTGATGAAAACGGCATCCGTATCGCTTCCCGCTGGTGGGGTGAATTACTCGCAATGGGCTGCCGCGAATTTCAATGCTGAAGACTTGGCAAACCCCGAAATTTCCGGGGAAACTGCCGATCCTGATCTCGATGGTTTTACGAATTTTTACGAATTTGCCACCGGGACGCTTCCTCAAAGAGCTGCGTCTAGCCCAGTGATCGCTCAGGCGCTTACTGGAGCAGGGGGGATGCAATTGAGTATTTCGGAGAATCCCGATGCCCTGGTCACTTGGGAATTGGAGGTGTCTAGTGATCTTGAAGAATGGGATTCGCTCGATCCAGCAGTGGAGGGAACTTCAGATGGCACGACACGCACCTTCGAAGATCCCACTGAGATCGGGGCGCTTCCCCGCCGTTTCTTCCGGATTTCTGTGAAGGAATCATAGTCTTTTCGGCGTGCTAATGCTCCTCACTGGATTTCGCGGCGCATTCACGTTCTCCATCGACAGTGAATGGAGCCAGCAAACCTATGGCTTTACATGCCGAGAGGAATGGTAATGGTGCTAGACATCAACCCCTTATGATTCCGATTTCGCCACACCTCATGACTTACGCGTCTGCCGCTTTTGCGATTCTTCCTGTTTCCGCCACGGCGGGAATAATTTCCTGGGGCGTTCCGATGCAAGGCGCTGTCGACTTTGATGTTTTCAGTGATGGGATGGTGATTACAAGTCAGGGCTTTGGCTACGAACTTGGTTTTTTTGCTGCAGCGTTTGTCCCGGAGCCGACGAATGTTTCGCTTTGGGACGCAAACTGGGTGCGTGTGGGGGGACGCTCATCGCTGGATTTCATTTCAGGAAGCTATGGCGGAATGGTAGAATCCGATGTGCTGGCAGCGGCAGGAAGTGGCCGCCAAGTCTACGTGTGGGGAGAGGATTCGCGTGATCCAGAAGAAGACCTCGAATGGGTGCTCTATACCGGAGACGATTGGGTTGCGGTGGATACGGATGCGGATCTCACTTGGGATCCAGCGTCGGCGAACCGAGCAATCGTCGGGAGAATCGCGACGACGGATCCTTCCGAAGCGGGCGGGAGTATCAGCCGCCCGGTAGTATTGGGAGCGAATGCAATTCAGACAGCAGCTGTAGTGGTGCCGGAGCCCGGGGTGCCAGCTCTCCTGATGCTGGGCCTTAGCGTCTGCGCTCTGCGGCGCGCAAGGCGATCCACGCAAGCGGGACTCCGATAAAAAGGAGCGCCGCACCGGTGAGCGGCATTTGGTAAAGGTGCTTTGTTGCTCCGGTCTCTAAGGTGGAGCGTCCGTGTTTTTTTGGGTGGTGAAATACTTTCACCGGCGTGCCCGCCGGAAACTCCGCTGCACGAGTGCGCGCGGCTTCGGGGCTAGGGAGAGCAATTTCTCCGAAGGCGAGCTGGTCGCCGGTGTACGTCTTGGAATCGACCTCATACTCGTAGATCGCGTGGACTTGCTCGGAGCCATCTAGGACTTCGGTAGTGATAATCATGCCCTCAGTCGATGGCCATGATTCACTTTGGTGGGCGTGAAAAAGCTGATGCCCGCCGAGGGCAAGATAAAGGATCCCGGCGGCGGTGGTGATGCCGAGAATGAGCCAGCGGAAGAGGGGGCGAAGTGCGGGGGACATTAAGAGAGCGCGAGCTTTTGCGTGATGACCGCGATGTGGCGATCGCAAGATTTATCGGGATGATCCTGGGGGAGTGGGATCGAATTCGGGTTTGGTGCTGTCGTGAGGATATGGCCGCCTAATGAGCGGATGGTATCCAGGGCGATGAGATGCTCGCGATCAAAGTAGGAAGTAATGACGAGGCGACCGGTTTCTGGTTTTAGCGAAGCGAGGGCAAAAGCGAAGATCTTGCGCCAGGCCGGGCGATCGTTCCAGACGTTCTGGTGGCGGATGAAAATAATATCGAATTCCTGTGGGATCTCGCGGTAGCCGACGAGACGCGTCGCATCATCGGCAAAGAATTCGATGCTAGATCCGCGCGTATCGGTCTCGGTGAGGAGGGGCGCCGCGAGCTTCTGGAAAACCGCTTCCGTCGCCGCGTAGCGGCGTTCCGCTTTTTCGATTTCCTGGCCGCGCAGATCCATCCCAAAAAAGCGGACGCGATTTCGCGCGCCGGTAAGTGATCCAGGCTGGCCAAACCACGCCGCAAGCACCGCCGCCTCGAAACACGGGCCACAAGCAAGATTGAGCAACGAAACAGCCTCGCCCGAAGGGCGTACATATCCCGCCGCTCCAAGCGTCGTCCCCAGATGATTCCAAAGCGCCAGCAGCTCCGGCCTCAGTAATTTCGAAGCCACCAGCTCTTGCTTCAGAGCCTCCGCAATCTCATCGGGAAGCGCATCAAGCGGCGCGCCGGTGCCAGCGAAGTGGGACGTAAGCCCTTGGAGGAAACTACTCACAGATCTTCCCTCTCCATCATTTCTTCCATCGTCCCCAGTCGCCCTTGGATCGTCTCGACACTGTCTTTGGGGCCGCTGCGAAATAAGAAGAACGCCGCGCCCACAATGACGAGCACGATCACCAATACTATCTGGAGCTTTACGTGGAGATTCATTCTATTGATTGAATATCTTGTAGTGATTGTAAAAATACAGTTCACGTAAGGCAAATGGTAACTTGGTGCGCTGTGATTGGTAACGGGTCGTCGGCGTTGCGGAAGCTACGTGGTTTATCCCGAGGTTTTTGGCCATACGTGAAGCACGTTTCAAATGAAGCGGATCGCTGATGAGAATTGCGGAATTCAGATGCTTCGAATGCATTACCGCTTTCGCTTCAGTAATGTTTTGAAGCGTGGTTCGGGAGTTTTCTTCTTTGTAGATGTCGGCAGGAGGGACGCCGTTGGCGATCGCATACTGTTCTGCGACACCGCTTTCTGAAAAACTTGCCCCATCGCCGAAGCCGCCGGTGAAGATAAATTTCTCGGCGAGTCCCTCTTTGTAAATATTGATCGCGTGTCTGATCCGCTCTTCGAATACTGGTGATGGAGAATTTCCAGCTACGGCTGCACCTAAGACGATGACGCAATCCGCTTTCTCGGGGAAAGGGTCAGTTTCGAAGTTCCAGATTGCGAGACCGACATAGGTGATCCAGATGACAAGAACGGTCGCGAGCAGGTAAGCTATCCGTTTTCGGCGACGCATTGGCTAGCTTATTTCTTAGATTCCTTTGCCCAGGTGTCGCGGAGGCCGATGGTGCGGTTCCACTGGCCGGGATCTTTTGAGTCGGGGACGAAGTAGCCTAGGCGTTCGAATTGGACGGGGGTGCCGGGCTTGGCTTCGGCTAGGGCGGGCTCTAGGTGGGCGGTTTCGATTACCTTTTCGGAATCTTTGTTTAGGTGATCGATGAAATCGCCTTCTATCTTGGTTAGGTTTTCGGCGGTGAAAAGGCGGTCGTAGAGGCGCACGGTTGCTTGTTTGGCGTGGGGGGCGCTTACCCAGTGGATGACGCCTTTTACTTTTCGATCTTCGGGGTTTTTGCCCAGGGTGTCTTTGTCTACGGTGCCGGTGAGAGCGATGATGTTGCCGTCCGCGTCTTTTTCCACGGTTTCACATTTGATGATGTAGGCACCGCGGAGGCGGACTTCGCCACCGGTCTTGAGGCGGAAGAATTTGCGATTGGCTTCTTCTCGGAAGTCGTCGTGCTCGATGAGGATTTCGCGAGAGAAGGGCACGTTGCGAGTGCCGGCGGATTCGTCGCCGGGGTTGTTGATGACGGATAGGATTTCCTCGTGGCCTTCTTCTAGATTCGTGAGGGTAAGCTTTAGGGGATCGAGGACGGCCATGCGGCGGTCCGCAGTGGCGTTGAGTTCTTGGCGGACGGCGTTTTCTAGGACGCCTACGTCGGTGAGGGAATTGTATTTGGTGACGCCGAGGTCTTTGCAGAATTTGCGAATGGCGGCGGGGGGGAAACCGCGTCTCCGGATTCCGGAGAGGGTGGGCATGCGGGGGTCGTCCCAGCCGGTGACGTTTCCACTCTCGACGAGTTTGAGCAGATTGCGTTTGCTCATCATGGTGTAGCTGAGGTTCAGCTTGGCGAATTCGCGCTGCTTCGGGTGAGACTTGAGGCCGCGCACGTTTTCCACGCACCATTCGTAAAGTGGGCGGTGGATTTCGAATTCGAGGGTGCAGATGCTGTGGGTGATCCCTTCGATGGCATCCGAGAGCGGGTGCGCGAAGTCATACATCGGGTAGAGACACCAGGTGTCGCCGGTGCGGTGGTGGTGGGCGCGGAGGATGCGATAAATGACGGGGTCGCGCATGACCATATTGGGCGAGGCCATGTCGATCTTAGCGCGGAGGACGTGCGCGCCATCGGGGTGCTTGCCGTCGCGCATTTCGTGGAAAAGCGCTAAACTCTCTTCCTGCGTGCGGTCGCGGAAGGGGGAGTTTTTCCCGTGCTCGGTGATGGAGCCGCGGTTTTCCCGGATTTCTTCAGGAGTCTGGGAATCGACGTAGGCGAGGCCATCGGCGATGAGTTGCTCGGCGGCTTCAAAGAGCCGGGGGAAGTAATCGGATGTGAAGAAGAGATTCTCGCCCCAATCGAACCCGAGCCAGGCGACGTCTTCTTTGATAGAATCGACGTATTCGGTCTCTTCTTTCGTGGGGTTGGTGTCGTCGAAGCGGAGGTGGCAGGTGCCGTCACCAAATTCATCGGCGATGCCGAAATCGAGGCAGATCGCCTTCGCGTGTCCGATGTGGAGGTAGCCGTTTGGCTCGGGGGGAAACCGCGTGATTACCTTTCCTCCGTTTTCGCCGGAGGCGATATCCTGGGCGACGATCTCACGGATGAAATCGAGTTTTTCGGGCAGAGCGGTTTCTTCAGATGCGGACATGCTGATGCATAGCCGCGAGCAGGGAGCGCTTCAATCCAAGACCTCGATACCATCCGCAGCGGCGGCTTTTGCGAGGGCTTCTTCGATGATCGACCGCGCGCGTGAGGTCATATTGTGGAGGTAGCTATGGAGCTCCGCGTCTTTTTGATTGAGATTGGAGCATTCGGAGGAGTATTTTTCGAATGCATTGAGCTCGAAGACGAGGGAAACGAGGTGCTGAGGACACTCGCAATCGACCTTGGTCGAGAGGGAGGCGAGCCTGGCTAGCTGATCGACGTTGTAGCGGTGCGGGATGTAATCGATCTTCGAAGAAGATTCTGCAGGAGTGATCTCGTGAGTGGTAGCGATCATGTGGGGATCCGCACATGCGATGCGGATTTCGTGGGGATCGACTGGGGCACGGAGCGGCACCACGCGATTCCGATCCAGGCGCTCAAGCGCTGGGCGGGCGGCGAATCCGTAAACGAGAATCGCTTTGCGCGCTCCCGACTTGAGAAGAACCTCTTCGATATCCGAAATCGTCTGGAGATGAACGGTAGCAAAATCAAAAACGATCACTTCTACCTTGGGGCGTGGGATCGTATTCAGGAAATCAGACACGGTGGCGTAAGTCTTCTTCACCTCGAGGCGAGCTGCCGTCATGGCCTTGTGGTCTAAAAAAGTCGTAATTCGCTCACCGATGATGGCGAGGCCAATCTTCTTTGCCGCATCATCGCTTTGTGAGGCGCTTGGATAATGGCGGGAGCGCTCTTGAAGCTGAGCGAGATCGAGCGCGGCGACGCTGCTGATTGTGTCCCCAGAATCTACGAGGTGCTTGATGAGCACGAGGCGCTCCACGTCCTGATGCGTATAGCGGCGGCGCTTCGTCTCGGTGCGTGCAGGCTCCACTACCTGGTAGCGTCGCTCCCAGATTCGAAGGCAATGCTCGGAGATCCCGGTGAGCTTGGCGACCGCGCTGATGGCGAAATTTGGGTCTTCGGTGGTGGCGGAGGGTGGGGGCGCGGCAGACATAGATGAGAAGATGGATAAGACTTATACAGTCCGCAGGTGCTGCTGGATGCGTCCCTTTTTTAGAGTGCAGTTTGCACCGGGGATTGGTGCGGGTGAAGTGTGCGGATGCTCCGTATTTTGCTCCTTTCGTTTTTTGTCTCCACCGCCGTCGCCGAGATCCCGGGGGTAATCACGTTTGGCTCCTGCGCAAAGCAGACTCGAAAACAGCCAGCCTGGGAGCGAATGCTCAAGCAAAAGCCCGATCTTTTCATCTTTACCGGTGATTGCGTCTACGCGGATACCCACGATCCCAAAATTCTCCGCAAAGCCTTTGGCCAGCTCGATGCGATTGCCGGATTTCAAAAATTGCGTAAGCAAGCACCAGTGCTCGGAACCTGGGACGACCACGATTATGGACTCAATGACGAGGGCGAAGAAAACCCCGCAAAGAAAGCCGCGCAGGGCGTTTTTCTTGATTTTTTGAAAGTTCCAGCAGCGTCGCCTCGCCGCCAGCGTGAGGGGATCTATCACGTAGAAACATTCACCGAAGGGAAGCGTAAGCTCCAGGTGATCGTTCTGGACACACGCTATTTCCGCAGCCCTCTGAAAAGCGCAGGCAAAAAGCACCGCTACCAGCCCGATACCGATCCCAATAAAACCATCTTGGGGAATGCTCAGTGGAAGTGGCTTGAAGAAACGCTCAAGAAACCAGCGGATCTCCGCATCATCACCTCCAGTATCCAGGTCATTCCTGAAAAACACCCGTTCGAGAAATGGGGTAATCTTCCACTCGAAAAACAGCGCCTTTTCGATCTTATTAAATCGACCAACGCAAATGGCGTGATGTTCATCAGCGGCGATCGCCACATGTCCGAAATCACTCTCCACCAATCTGCAATCGGCTACCCACTCATCGAGGTGACCAGCAGCGGGCTGACCCAGGCCGGTGGCGGGAACAAAGAAGAGAACCCCCACCGAATCGGCAGCATCTATCGCAAGCGAAACTACGGAGTCATCACCATCGATTGGGCAGCAAAAGACCCCCTCATCGGCCTAGGAATTCGCGACGCGGTAAACGGCGAAATGATGGTCGAACACAGCGTGAAGCTAAGTGAGCTGAAGTAGCGAATCTATGTATCAATTGCGCTGAAGATCCGCGGTGAAAATTAAATCGTTATGTTCGCTGCTAGGGATAATTTTCTACTGTTTGGTTGTGTGTGCTCCTTCTTTGCCGGGTGTAATTTTGTTTTTGGCGGTCAGCTTAGCTACAGTGTGTGTTCTGATTGTATTTTTCTTGGAGGTTATAAGTGAGCGGATAAAAGAGATGTAGGCTGATCGCCGTTTTTTGGTAATTTTGAAGGTGTTGATCGGATGAAGTCACGTGAGATAATACTGCAGTCAGAATTTAAATTGGCTCCACGCGCGAAAACTGGAGTGTTTGTGAATTTAGTCTTCTTCTTGATTTGTGTGGCGATTTATTTGGTTCCGATTTTTGAAAAATGGAAGCTCCTGCCTCTCGTGATCGGGATTCCGTTTCTCTTTTGCTCCGCTATGTGGACAGTACTTCTAAAATTAGATCGATCTTCAGAGCTGATCATTTTTGAGGACTCGATATCTTATCGGTCAACATTTCGGCAAAGATGCTTCTGTTTAAAAGAGGTTAATTGCGTGAAGGTGTGCGAGAATAATGATGGTGGATACCAGATGAAAATCGTGCTTTTAGATGGTTCTGTTGTTGTCCTAGATCCCAGATTTGTTCATGCTGATTCGTTTGCACTTGTCGCTGCGGTGAGAGAACTCAGCACAAAATTTGATTTTGAGCTAGAGTTGGACTCAGCTGCACTTCCAGAGCGAATGGCGGGCTAGGGGCAACTGAGGTGCAAGTGTCTCTGGACGCGGGGGGTTGTGATTGCTACAGAGGGCGTTCACCGAAATTGATCTCTACTATGAAAGCTCTTGTTAAATCTGAAAATGCCCCTGGGCTGACTCTCACTGATGTGCCGGTGCCGGAGGCCGGAGAGCGTGAGGTTTTGATAAAGGTGCAGCGGACGGGGATCTGTGGGACGGATCTTCATATTTACAATTGGGATGAGTGGGCTCAGAAGACGATTCCGGTGCCTCTTGTGATTGGGCACGAGTTTGTAGGGGAGATTGTGGAGCTTGGGCCGAATGTGGACTATTTGAAGGTGGGTGATGTGGTCTCTGCGGAGGGACATTTGATCTGTGGGCGGTGTCGCAATTGCCTGGCTGGCCGCCGCCACCTTTGTAAGGATACTGCGGGCATTGGGGTGAATCATCCGGGGGCTTTTGCGGAATTCATTGCCGTGCCGGCTACCAACGTGTGGAAGCACCCATCGGATATTTCTTTGAATCTCGCTGCGATTTCAGATCCTTTTGGCAATGCGACGCATACGGCGCTGGCTTTCCCGCTTCTGGGTGAGGATGTGCTCATCACGGGGGCTGGACCGATTGGGTGTATGGCGGCGGCGATTGCGGTGCACGCGGGGGCGCGACATGTGGTGATCACGGATATTAATGACGAGCGCCTTGCTTTGGCGAAAACGCTGGGTGCTACGCGGACGGTCAATGTCACTCGGGAGAAGCTTCCTGAGGTGCAGGCGTCTCTTGGGATGAGTGAGGGATTTGATGTGGGGCTTGAGATGTCGGGCAGTCCCAAGGCGTTCATCGATCTCATCGATAATATGGTGCATGGCGGGAAGATTGCTCTTCTCGGGATTCCTGATTCGTCGGTTTCTATTGATTGGAATAAGGTGGTTTTCAATGGCCTTACGATCCGGGGAATTTATGGTCGTGAGATGTATGAGACGTGGTATCAGATGGCGAGTATGTTACAATCGGGTCTTGTCATTGAGCCGGTGATCACGCATCGCTTCCCGTATCAGGAATTTGAGAAGGGCTTCGATCTGATGAATGCCGGTTCTTGTGGGAAGGTGATTCTCGAGTGGGATTAACCCGATTAACCATTAAAATTTACGATGTCTATTCAACAGTATGCCTCCGAGCAGGTTGCCGAAATTGAGGCTGCGGGTCTCTACAAGTCCGAGCGCACGATTGGTACTCCACAATCATCTCACATTGGTGTGCCGGGGTCCGGTGAGGTGATTAATCTCTGCGCGAATAATTACTTGGGATTGGCGAATCATCCTACGGTGGTTGCTGCGGCGAAAAAGGCGTTGGATGATTGGGGGTTTGGGCTTGCTTCGGTGCGGTTTATCTGTGGGACGCAGGCGATTCACCAGGATCTTGAGCGTCGCCTTGCGGGATACATTGGCACTGAGGATTGCATTCTTTATTCTTCTGGCTTCGATGCGAATGCGGGGCTTTTCGAGACGTTACTGACGGCTGAGGATGCGATCATTTCTGATTCGCTGAATCATGCTTCGATTATCGATGGTATCCGGCTTTGTAAGGCGAAGCGGTTTCGCTACGCGAGTTGTGATATGGATGATCTTGCAGCGAAACTGGCAGAGGCGAAGGAGGGTGGGGCGCGCCATATTCTGATTGCGACGGATGGCGTTTTTTCGATGGATGGGAAAACGGCGAAGCTTCCGGAGATTCGCGCTTTGGCGGATTCTTTTGGGGCGTCGATTATGATGGATGAGTGCCATGCTACGGGCTTTCTCGGTGCCACTGGTAGGGGCACTCATGAGCATCACGATCTTGTGGGGAAGATCGATATCATTACGGGGACTCTTGGGAAAGCGCTGGGCGGGGCTTCGGGTGGCTTCGTCTGTGCGGCTAAGCCGATTATTGAGCTCCTTCGGCAGCGTTCGCGGCCGTATCTTTTTTCCAATTCGATTGCTCCGCCGATTGTGGCGGCGAGTCTGGCGGTGCTGGATCTTTTGGAGACTGAGGGGGAGGCTTTACGGAAAAAGCTTTGGGAGAATACGCGTTATTTCCGTGATGGGATGGCGGCTGCGGGATTTGATCTTCTTCCCGGGGAGACACCGATTGTGCCGGTGATGATTTACGATGCGGTGGATGCGAAGACGCTTGCCGATGCGCTTCTAGAGCTGGGAATTTACGTCACGGCGTTTTCCTATCCGGTAGTTCCACAGGGGCAGGCACGAATTCGCACGCAGCTTTCTGCGGCGCATTCGCGGGAGGATCTGGATAAGGCGATTGCGGCGTTTACCCAGGCTGCGGGGAAAGGCTAGTCGCGTCCGCCTACGATTCTTAGGATGCGTAGGAAGAGGAAGATGATGTCCATGTAGAGGGCAGCGGCGCTGTCGATGGCGTTGTCTACGGTCTTTGGGATCATATTGGCGCGTGCCCAATCGTAGCCGATGTAGCCGCAGAAGATGAGGACGACGATCCAATCGAAAATTCCGTGGTGGGTCTTGAAGACGAAGACGGTGATGAGTTCGATGACGATTACGGAGATGAGTGCGATGGTGAGGGCTCCTGCGATTTTCTGGAAAAACTTAGGGAAGAGTGAGCCGAGGATCATCATGGCAATGGTGACCATGCCGGTGGTGCGAAGGGCGTCCTGGACGATGCTGGGGTTGTATTGGGCGACGACCATATTCACGAGGAGGCCGAGGGGGAGGACGACGAGATTGTAGCCGAGGAAGCTGATGAGTGGTTTATCGGATTTCTGGAAGATGATGCAGCCAACGATGCTGCAGGCGAAGTAGCCGATCATGAAGATTATGGGATGGAGCCCGGCGAAGAGGCCTGGGTCGATGTTTTTCACCATGAGCCAATTGATGCCGAAGCCCCAGAGGAGGGTGAGCCCCATGACGATGTTGTAGTAGGCGGGGGTGATTTGATCGGATTCGGTGCCGATACGGTCGAATACTTTGGTTTCGGTGAGCATGGTGGAATTTGCAGCGTTCCTTGGTGGACTGCGAGTAGAAAAGCGCTCTTAGTCTAGCATCCCCCCTTTTCTTTTTTATGGCTCGCCCTCTCCCCCTTCTTCTTGCTGCGTCACTTGCAGTCACTACGTGTAGTTGCTCGTTGCTTGGTAGTCTTCTTAATCTCGCGATTCCTTTGGGGATTGCGAAGTTGTATTATGCGTGTCTACCGGAGGGGACGCTGATCGATACACCGGATGGGGCGAAGGCAATTGAGACGCTGAAGGCGGGCGATATCGTGATTGGATTTCGTGGGGAGCCGGTAAAAGTGCTTCAAAAGCACGGCTACATGGAGGATCCTGCGCAGACGTTTTTTAGGGTGCGCTTTGCGGATGGTAGCTCAGTGGAGCTTTGCGGGAAGCATCGGATCGATGGGATTCCTGCGGAGGAACTCAGCGTGCAGGATCAGGTGGATGGAAATTTGGTGGTGGGGATCGAGGCTTTTGATGGCGTGGTGCGTTCGTACGATCTGCTTACTGAAGATGAAGGCTACCAGGTAGATGGGGTGCCGGTGAATAGCATGATCGAAGAGATGGCGCAGGCGCGGCGGCGGGATCTTGAGGAGCGCAGCTGATCGGCTCCCCAGGATTTCAGAGGAGCATGCGGATCATGGTGCCTTGCATTCCGCCGGGGAGGGGAATGTTGCCGCCGTGTTTTTTTAGGGCCAAGCGGAGGGCTTGGGTGATCCAGGGGCGGGTGGTTTCGAAGGTTTCTAGCTGGACTGCTGCGTCGCCAAGGGTGTAGCGGGCGCTGACTGCGATGGGGTGCTCTTCGCCTTCAAGAGAGACGTCGGCGTGGACGGCTTTTTCTTTTTTGTCGATCTTGAGGGTATCGAGTTTGGCCCAGTCAATGCCTTCGGAGGCGAGCTTGGCAGAGACGGCTTTGCGGATGATTTCGGCGGTCATGGGGGAAGAGGCGGTTGGCTATAAAAAGCTAATCGCCCTGAAGTTCGTGAGCGAGGACGCTGAGGGTGTAGATGGCGGCGGTTTCGGTGCGGAGGACGATGGGGCCGAGGGTGAGGGGGCGGAAGCCTGCGGAGAGGGCTTTGTTGATCTCGCTGGGGGTGAAGTCTCCTTCGGGGCCGATGAGGATGAGGGCACTTTGGGGGGCGGTGCCTGCGTGCTCGGTGATTTCGGCGAGGGTCTCTTTAATGCTGCGGGCGTTGCCTTCTAGGGAGGCGATGGCGAGGAGATCTGCTTTTGGAGAGGAGGCGAGGAACGTCTCGGCGGTTTGTGGGAGATGGACTTTTGGGAGCCAGTTTTGGCCGCTTTGCTTGCAGGCTTCGGTGGCGGTGCGTTGCCACTTTTCCTGTTTTTTAGTGGCTTCGTGAGGCTTGAGGGAGACGACGGTGCGTTCGGAGAGGAGGGGGATGATGGCGGCGGCGCCGAGCTCGGTGGCTTTCTCGACGATGAGTTCCATGTTTTTCCCTTTGGGGATGGCTTGGCCGAGGGTGATTTGGGCGCGGAGGGGAGGGGATTTGGTGGAGGTGATCGTTTTTAGGGAGACCGCTTTTTTATCGGTGCCGGAGATGGTGGCGGTGGCTTCGGAGCCCTGGCCGTTGAAGGCGGCGACTTTGTCGCCGAGTTGGCAGCGGAGGACATTGAGGCAGTGGTGGGATTCGGCTGCGTCTAGTGTGAGGGCGGCGGGGTTCCAGTTTTCGGGGGTGATGTAGAAGCGGTGCACTTTACTCTGTACTAGGCTGGGGCTTGATTGTGAGGCGGTAGCCTAGGGAGCTGATGATTTTTGGATCGTTTAGTAATCGTCGTCATCTTGATGTTTTCTTATCGTCTTCAGCGAGGATGATGATTATTTCATTGCCCTCGATGGCAAAATAGATGCGATATCCGGATCTAAATTTGAAGCGGAGTTCGTAGATTTCGCCGCCCACAGGTTTGTGGTCACCAAGGTTTCCGGTGGCGACTTTATCGAGGTGTTGAATGATTCTGGCAGCGACCGGAACGTCAAGCTCACCAATCCATTAAAATACGACATCGACGCCGCGTTCATTGATGAACGGGACGATGTTGTAGTTATTGGGGTTTGAGGGCATTTGTTTTGAATCTGTGCCACAGGGTAAGTGTAGCGCAGATGACACACTAAGCCATTGCCTCGCTGGCGTTTACTTAAACCATTCTTTGGCTTTATCGAAGAAGCCTTTGGCGCTGGGATTGTTGTGCTCTTTGAGGGTATCGGAGAAGTCTTGGAGCTTTTTCTTTTGATCGGAATTGAGCTTGGTGGGGACTTCGACTTCTATTTTCACGTGGAGGTCTCCTTTGCGGCCGGCGCCGAGGGCGGTGATGCCTTTTCCTTTGAGGCGGAAGAGGGTGCCGGTCTGGGTGCCGGGGGGGATCTTTACGGCGGCTTTGCCTTCGAGGGTGGGGACTTCTAGCTCACCTCCGAGGGCGGCGGTGGTGAAGCCGATGGGGACTTCGCAGAAGAGGTCGTCGTCTTCGCGCTCGAAGATTTTGTGGGGCTCGATGCCTACGACGACGTAGAGGTCTCCGGCCATTCCTCCGGCGGGGCCGGCGTCGCCGTTTCCTGAGGATCTCAGGCGGCTTCCTTCGCGGATTCCGGCGGGGATTTTGATTTTGATGCGGGAGACTTTTTCGAGGCGGCCTTCGCCGCCGCAGTCTTCACAGGGATTGGCGATGACGGTGCCGGCTCCGTTGCAGTCGGGGCAGGCTTGGCGGACTTGGAAGAAGCCGCGGGAGGCGATGACTTGGCCGTGGCCGCCGCAGGTGGAGCATTGTTTTTTTCCGGCGCTGTCTTTGGAGCCTTTGCCGTCGCAGGTGTCGCAGTTGGCGTATTTTTCGAGTTCGAGGTCTTTTTCGGCGCCGAAGGCGGCTTCTTCGAGGGTGATTTCGAGGCCGTAGCGGAGGTCTGAGCCGCGGCGTGGGCCGCCGGATTGTTGCTGGCCGCCGCCGCCTCCGAAGAATTGCTCAAAGATGCCGCCGCCACCTCCTCCTCCGCCGCCACCGGCTTGCTGGCCGAAGACTTCTTTGAAGATATCGAAGGGATCGTGGTAGCCTGCGCCGCCGCCTCCGGCGGCGTTGCCCATGCCGCCGTTTTTGAAGGCTTCGTGGCCGTAGCGGTCGTAGGCGGCGCGCTTGTCTTCATCGGAGAGGACGTCGTAGGCTTCGCTGATTTCTTTGAATTTTTCTTCGGCGGTGGGGTCGTCTGGGTTTTTGTCGGGGTGGTATTTTACCGCGAGCTTGCGGTAGGCTTTTTTCAGGACGTCGCCGGTGGCATCGCGGGTGACGGAGAGAACCTGGTAGTAATCGCTACTGGTGGCCATGCTGAATTAGGCTTGCTCCTCGGTGGTGGGTTCTTCTTCTTTGGCAATGCCAGAGGAGACGATGACGGCGGCGGGGCGGAGGAGGCGATCTTTGAGGCGGTAGCCTTTGCGGGTCTGATTGATGATGGTGCCTTCGGGGATGGTGTCGCTGGCTTCTTGGGAGACGGCGTCGTGGGCGTTGGGGTCGAATTCGATTCCGCCTTCGGTGATGAGGGTTTCGACGCCTTCGGCGGCGAGGAAGTCTTCAATTTGTTTGTGAACCATGGACATGCCTTGGAAGATGGGGCTGGATTCAGATTCGGCGCGGGCGGCGTCGAGGCCCCAGGAAAAATTATCGAGGACAGGGAGGAGTCCGCGGAGGAGATCGGCGTTGGCAAATTTCACGGCGTCGGATTTTTCCTTTACCATGCGTTTGCGGTAGTTTTCGAGGTCGGCGGTGGCTCGCATGGCGAGGTCGCGCCATTTACTGGCTTCCTCTTGGGCAGCTTCGAGGGGGGTGAGCTCGATTACGGGCTCGACTTCCTTTTCTTCGGAGGGGGCAGTTTCCGCTTCTGCGGCTGGAGGGGCGTCTTCGAGGATTTCCTCTTCGGTGACTGGGTCTTCTTGGGACATGATTGGTGGTGGTGTGTTTTTTTGTTTTTTTAAAGTGGTGGTGCAGAGGGACAAAAAACGCGAGCTACGTCTGGCTCGCGGAGTGGGGTCTACCTCTGGCGGTGGTGCTGAATGTTACCTTTTTTCGAGGGCGATCAAGGTGATGTCGTCGCTTTGTGGGTGGAAGCCTACGTGTTGGTGGACGGCTGCGAGGACGGCGTTGATCATGCCTTCGGCTCCGGTGGAGGCGGTGGAGGTGATGATGTTTTCGAGGGCGGGGAGGCCGAATTCATCGCCGTTTTTATCGAGGGCTTCGTTGATGCCATCGGTGAAGAGGAAGAGGGCGTCGCCTTCTTCGAGGCGGAAGCTGGCTTCTTCGGTGACGCGATCGAAGACGGAGCCGGCGTCGAGGCCGATGCCCATGCCTTTGGGGCGAATTTCGCGGAGCTCTCCGGTGGCTGCGACGAAGTGGTAGGGGGGGTCGTGGCCGGCGCGGGCGAGGGTGATGTCGCCGGTGCGGTGATCGAGGACGAGGTAGGCGAGGGTGATGAACATGTCTTCCCGGAGATCGGGGAAGAGGTGGCGGTTCATGGTGGAGACGACTTCGGCGGGGGAGCGGTTTTCCCGGGCGCAGAGGCGAAGGGTGGCGCGGCACATGGCGGTGACGAGGGAGGCGGGGATGCCTTTGCCGGAGACGTCGGCGATGGCGATGCCGAGGTGGTGCTCGTCGATTTCGATGAAGTCGTAGTAGTCGCCGGAGACGATGCTGGCGGGTACGTTTTCACCGGCGAGGGAGTAGCCGGAGATTTCGGGGGGGGCGGAGGGGAGGAGGATTTGTTGGATTTCGGAGGCGGCGCGGATTTCTTTGTCGATGCGGTGCTTTTCGGCGGCTTGCTGGTGGGCGAGGGCGTTGCCTAGGGCGAAGGCGGATTGCTCGGCGACGCTGCGGAAGAGCTCGAAGGCGTGAGTATTGAAGGGCGGGTCGCCTAATTTGGCGGTGACGATGAGGACTCCGAGATCGGTCTCACCGTAGGTGAGTGGAGCGATCATGGCGGGGATGCCGCGCTGGCAGGAGGAGTCGAGATCGGGCTCTGAGGCGAGGTCGGCGATGTTGCGCGGTTTTTTACAGGCGAAGGCTTTGCCGATGGTGCCGCTTCCTCGGGGGATGGGGACGAGGCGGGTGTAGCTGCCGATCGCTTTTTTGTTTTTCTTGTCTTTGGTGACGTGATCGGGGAGGGGAATGAGGGGGGTGCAGTCTGGGCTGAGGTATTTGGGGGCGAGTTCGTTTTTCTTTTGTTCCCAGATGTAGAGGGTGCTGCCGCAGCTTTCGATGACGCCTTTTACTCCGGTGCCGATCGCTTTGTAGATTTCGCGGTGCGAGGCGTTTGTGACGAGGGTCTCGCCAAGGCCGTGAAGAAAATCAAAGACGCGGTGCTCTTCGCGGTCGATGTCCTCACGACCGCGACGTGCGGTACGGATGGCGAGCCGCTGGTAGCCGATGACCCCCAGGAGGACGAGGAGGGCAAGGCTGGTGAGAGCGAGCAGGATGGTCTGGAGCAGACCGGGGGACATCGGACTGGGGTGCGAATGGGGGGGCGGTTTCCCTGAAAAGGGGAGAATTGCTAGCCCGGAATTCGCGTTGGGGGGGGAGCTTGCGGGTTTAGGTGGGAAAGCTAGGAGGCTTCATGCTTGGAGAGGTCTTTTTTGAGGAACTCGATGACATCGGTGAAGCGGGGTAGGTTGTCTTCGTGGGCGGCGGCGAGGGTCTCGTGCGCTTCGAGGACGTGCTGGGCTTGGGCGGCTTTGCCGAGATTGGCGGAATCGACCTTTTCTAGCATTCCTGAAAGTTTTTCGCGTTGCTCTTGGTGAGTGGAGCCGTCGGTGTCGAGCTGGAGGATTTGGTCGAGCCCGAGATTTTCTAGAAGCTGGCGATTGCGATGGTTTGCATTGACCACTTCGAGGGTCGTATCTGATTGATCACGAGCCATGGAGGATGCGATTCCGGTGAGGGTGCCCATGAAGGTTGAATCCATGGTGGCGCAATCCTCAAGGTCTACGACGAAGACTTTCTCGCCATCCGTTCGCGCGGCTTCGATGTAGCGTTTAAGATCCGGGCTATTTTGGAAAGAGCCTTTGCCTGCAACGCGCAGCCAAACGAGGCTATCAAAGCGTGCAGCGAGAATGCGATGCTCGGGGGTCACGGGAACTTGCTGTATTGCTGCGGGGTAAAAAGACCTTAGAAATAGGTCGTTCTAACATGGTGTGCGCAAGCGGTGGTAGGGTCAACTACAACCGTGCGATTTCTCCATCAAATAATCGCAAACCTACGATGAAAATGTGAGGAAAGGGCTATTCCCAGAGGAAGGAGCGATCCTGACCGATGACTTCACCGTTTTGAGTGAGCGTGATGCGCCAGGATGTAATCGAGCCTTTGGCGAAATATTCGTCTCCGGTGAGCTGGATTTTGCTCTGATTCTTTCGGCGTGGGCTTTCTTCAGTGAGGCGGATTTTGGCAATCGCCGAGCCTGTCTCGCGCTGGCGATATTCGAAAAGGATATCGACGGGTGCGGTGCGGTTTTCTGATTTCCAGAAAATGGTGTAGTAGTGGCCGTAGCGAGAAAGGCGCTCTTCGCTGGTGATTGCGCCGTAGAGATAGTGCTGCGCTTCAAATGGAATCGCAGGATCGGCGGCAGAGTAATCTTTATCTGGCTGGAGGTGGAAGGGCTTGATCTTGGTGATCGCGCCGCGAACAACTGGCTCCTGCTCTCGGGCTGCTTGGCGGGCTTCTTCAGCTCGAGCATCAGCGGCATCGGCGATTTCGGCGGGCGACTCCTCGCTAGTGACGATTTCTTCTTCTGCGCCGCCGCCAAGACGAAAGAGCGAGCATGAGGAGAATGCGAGAGTGGATGTCGCCGCGAGGGCGAGCGCGAGAGGGGCGCGGCGGGAGGATTGCATGAGGTCTATTTAAAGAGCGCGCGGCGCATGGTGTCAATCGGTGGAATATTCGAGGCGTCCGCAGGTGGATTTTTTTTGTCTTTTAGTAACGGCAGTATTGGCCTGCCGGGGCGCAACTCCTTGCTCGACCCGGAGCTAAATCCCGTGTTTGTATCGGAGAATGTCACTCGCCGATTTCATCAAGCCCGCCGCGAACCCAGGCGTCCGGGGCTTGGCGAGCATTCAATTCGTGGTAATCTATCTCGCTGCCTGTGCGATTTGGCTCGCGCTAATGTGGTCGCACTTTGTGCCCGAGCCTGTTTATGAGCGGCATATTGAAGGCTCGCTCGGAAGCGAACCTCACACCCTCACCTCCGGTGAAACGCTCACTCACGACTTCGTAGCGCCAGCAGAAGGAATTCGTTATCTTGAGCTTCGCCCCTTTAAAGGAGGTCCTCTCCGAGTGCGCCTGTGGAATTCCACACTCAATATTCTTCTCACTGATCAATTTGTCACTCGCGAAGACCACTACCGCGCCAGCTTTCCTCCGGATAACAAAGCCGGTGATACCATCAAAGTCTCCCTTTCTTGGGACGCTCCAGTGCCCCCGGTTCTTCCGGATGGCACCGCCCTTATTCCTGACGCACCTAGCAAGATTCCCATCGCCGCCCCTGCTGGTGGTCTTAAGCATTTCGATGGATTTTCTGGACTCATCACCGATGCCGATCACCGTGTTCGGCTTGAAATTCACCGCGATTCCGATGGTAAAGAGCTCCGCAGCGTCACCCTCCGCTCCGGGCGTCGTGAATCCGGGCGTCTCCGCCCGATCCTTGCCGCTGGCGAGACTGCCACCGCGACTCTCACTTGGGATCCAACTCCCGCAAAAGTCCCCCTCCAGACTGGCGAAGAATTCGCCGAAATTACCGGGCCGGATCGTCCTGCCTACCTTCTAGGTTACCGCCGGAGCGTTCTTCCCTACCTTATCTGGTGGCTTCCGGGCCTCCTTCTCGGCGCTCACGCCTGGCGGCGGAAACACCCCTGGTCCGCTGCTGCGGCGATTTTCTTCCTAGCTTTCGCCGCTGCGACTACTGGCACGCTCGCTTGGCAGCAGCTCTACACTCAATTCTATCCATTCACCGACCCCGATCGATATGCGCAATATGCCGCTCGAATCGCTGCCGCCTGGAGTGGGGGCACCATGCCGGATGGCCTTTCCTTTGCCGAATGGTCTGCCGCCTATCCGCACACCCACATTCCGCTCACTCCGGTTATCCTCGCCGTTGGGCTCAGTCTAGGGCTGCCCCTTACGCCCACCTATCTTTGGCTTTCGATGGTCTCCATTGGCATTGCTGCCTGGGTGCTTCATCGAGCTGTGTGTAGAATCACCGGTCTTCGCACTGCACTGCTCACCACCGTGCTCTTTGTCACGAATATTGGAATGCTGCGCGCCGCAGGCTCTACCAGTACGGATGGTTTGGGTGTATTGTTAGTCTCGCTTACGCTTGTTCACCTCTTTCGCCGCGCGAGTAAGGCGCATCGCTACGATAATCTTACTCTCGGTATTCTCATTTTACTCAATGCGCTCTCTCGCCCAGGGGCGCCCGCGTATGCACTCTACTTTGCCGTAGCCGCGGTGCTCGTGGATGCGTGGCGTACCCGCTCGATTGGCTGGCACTGGAAACCATTTTTCATCACTCCAATCCTCCTCGCTATTCCGTCTATCGTGGTGCTCCTCAGCGTAGGTATCCCCCTTGGATGGCACGAGACCTTTATGCTTTCCAAGGAAGGCTACGTAGAGATTAAAGGCGATCTCTACGGTTGGTGGTATTGGGCCACCTGTATTTTTGCTGCCGGGCTTCCTTGGCTTCTCCTCGTCCCCGCCTCTGGCATCATTGCGAGAAACGCCTACCGGCATCACCTTTTACCCGCACCATCGGCGCTTGTGCCATGTGTTCTTGGAGCCAGTTGGTTCATTTTTTTCGTGGTAGTCTTTGGTATCATCGCCGTCCACATCCTCCGTATCTTTGTTCCTATCACGCCAGGGCTTGCCCTTGCTGGTGCTCCTGCACTCGCACTCCTCACCGCAAGATTTCCCCGATCCACGGCTGCTGTAATCTTTGTATTCGCTGCTGCGAGTATCATCGCCGCTCTATGGAGTGATACCATTGCCGTTTGGGTAGGGGTTCCACTCTGGGATGGACTCCTCACCCCCATATTTTTCCGGTGAAAACTTTGTTGGTACATCTGCTAGCTATATTGATCGTCGGCTGCTCGAAAGTGAGCGATGTGCCGCCAGCGCCTGCGGCCGAAGTCTCTCTCTCCGGTCGGCTTCTTTACTCACACGACGACGACGGCATCTGGAATGTTTATCTCGAATCGCTTCTCGCAGATGGCACCACCACTGCTCCGGTGAAGCTTGTCCAAGGCCGCTACCCTCGTTGGTCTCCCGATGGCACCCGCCTCGCCTTTTGGCGCTCCGAAGGGGAAGATCACAGCGGATCCCTCTGGGTCGCTAGTGCCGATCCCGAAACTCCAGATCCTCGCCTTGTCACCAAAAATGCCCACGTCGCGTCTGAGGGGCTCGCCTGCCCGCTCGATTGGCATCCCGATGGACTTCGCCTCATCCACCTTCCACGCGAAAATGATCGCAAAGGCCTCGCTCTTACCTCCATCGCCTCCGGGGAAACCGCCCTCTTCGGTCGCACCGATCTCCGCTACACCGGCGAGCCGCAATACTCTGCGGATGGTTCTATCCTTAATATTCGCGGTAGCAAAGCTCACATCGAAGGACTTTCCTGGCGCCCGGTCCTCAGCATCGATACGGCAACCGGTGAGCACACCACCTACGCCATCGGGTGCTGCTCCTCCATTTCCCCCTCCGGCGCCTGGTCCGCAAATAACACTCCGCTCCACCGCTATATGGACATTTGGTCTTCCGACTTTAAAGCCGCCGCCTCCCTTCGCGCAAAATCGGTTCTCCCCACTCACGGTCTCTGGGATGACTGGCACTGGTCCAATCACGAGCGTTACATCACCACCCGCTCCGATGGCTTTCCGCAAAGTGGCGTTCCCGACGACGCCTTCCTCATCGACATCGTCGCCCAGAAAGCCATCCCCCTCACCACCGGTGCACGCGGCACCGACTGGCCAGATTTTTTCGTAGACTCCGGTTTACCAAATACCGCCGCCATCAAAGCGATCCCTCGCGATGCCCTTGCCGAAGTCGAAGCCTTCAAGGAAGCCAAGCGCAAAGGAGCCGAAGGCATCCCCACCATAGTCGTTCGCGCCAAGCTCCGCGCCATCAATCCCATTCCTCCAAAATCCACCCGAGCCTACCCCAATTACCTTATCGACGCCGAGTGGGAACTCCTAGAAACTCTCACTGATGAATGGATCGGCTCCCGCTTCACCGCCATTCACTACGGTATCAAGGAGGACAAAGAAATCGGGGAAACGACTTCGCTAGAAGTCGGCACCACTCACACCCTCACCCTTCAGCCCTGGGACGCCCGCCAAGACCTTCATAACTTAGGTCGCCTGGGCTTTGATGAACTTAACTTCGATCGCAAAGAATTCTTCGTAGTTGAATCCAACTAATCGACCGCGCCGCTGTTTTCGCGGAGCCAAGCGGCGAAGGATTCTTCCGAATGCTCGCCAGCGGCGAGCTTCAGATATTCGATGTATTTTTCCGCCTCGCCGAGTTTGATTTCGTAGCCGCTCAGATCGAGAAAAGTCTCACAGAGCACGGCAGCAGTGCGTTTGTTTCCATCATTGAAAGCATGATTTTTGGCAACGCCAAATGCGTAGGCTGCTGAGAGATCAAAGAGATCTGCATTTTCGTAGGCCCATTTTTGGCGGGGGCGTGCCAGGGCAGATTCGAGTAGTCCCTCGTTTTTGAGCCCAGGAGTTCCTCCGTGCTCTGCGAGTTGCCGGTCGTGAATTATTTTCACAACATCAGCCTCAAACCAGAGCGGTTCATCTACTGGAATCATTGTGCTAGCTTATGGAGCATGTTACGGTTTTTGCGCATCATCCGCTCAGCCGCCTCAAGTTGTTTGATTTTCGTCTCATCGAAAGCACTCAACGAAAATCCCATCGGTGTCTCCGTCAGAGTCAATGCATCGCCCTTTTCTACTCGCAGTTTCGCGAGTGTTTCCTTCGGGAGAATCACTCCCACCGAGTTTCCAATCTGGGTAAGTTTAAGAGTAGTCATATTAGATTATAACCGATGTTATTACGGGCGCAACCGTTTGAAGCACACGACTTGTCTAGGATTGGTGCGTGACCAAAACAAACGATGGCCGCTAATGGATCTGAAATAAGATCGTACTTGAGCCTAGAGGGAGAGCGGGGGATGGAAGGGCGTGGCTTCCCCCGACCTCAAATATGGAATCGAAACGCCCCAGGAATGGGATGGCGTCGGGCGTGCGCTTTCCGTGCGTGGATGGTGTTTTGATCACGCGGGTGGCGAGCTGAAGGGGGTGCGAATCAGAGTCGGGGAAACGGTCTTCAAGGCGAGCCGTAAGCAGACGCGTTTTGGGGTGGCTTTGATGTTTCCTGGGGTGGAAGCGGCGGTGAAGAGTGGGTTTTCTGTGGAGGTGAAGCTGCCGCGTGGGAAATCGGAAGTGGTCTTCGAGGCGCGTACTGCGGATGGTGGGTGGCACGTGTTTGCTCGGGAGGAGGCGCGTGTGTGGAGCTGGTGGTCCAGCTGGGGGAAGCGGGCTCCGGAGAATCGGCAGATGAGCTATTTGCAGTGGGTGGAGCGCTACGATCAAATTGATGTGGCGTCGCTACAGGAGCATGGCTTTCAGAAGCCCCCGCTGCTTTCCATTGTGCTCCCCGTGTATGATCCGCCGGAGGTGTTGCTGCGGGAATGTCTGGAATCAGTGGCGAATCAGATCTACCCGCACTGGGAACTTTGTATCGCAGATGATGCGTCCCCGGCTCCGCATGTGCGCGCGGTGATCGAGGAATTTGTGGGAAGATTCCCCGGAAAAGTAAAGGTGTGTTTCCGGGAGGAAAACGGCCACATCTGCGAGGCTTCGAATTCCGCGCTGGAACTCGCGACCGGAGATTTCATGGTTTTGCTGGATCATGATGATCTCCTCTCTCAGCACGCGCTCTATTGGGTGGCGCGGGAGATCGAAGCGCACCCAGACGTCGTGGTGATCTATTCCGATGAAGATAAGATCGATGAGGCGGGAGTCCGGCAGGATCCCTATTTCAAGCCTGATTGGGATCCGGATCTTTTGCTCGGGCAAAACTGCATTAGTCACCTTGGCGTCTTCCGTATGGGAAACGTCCGCGAGGCAGGGAGCTTCCGCTCCGGCACTCAGGGAAGCCAGGATTGGGATCTCGTCCTTCGGATCACCGAGCAGTGCGAGCCGACTCAGATCCGCCACATCGATCGGATCCTCTACCACTGGCGACTCACCGCTGGGAGCACGGCGATGGGGCACTCGGAAAAACCCTATACCGTGACTGCCGGAGTGGCGGCGGTGACTGCCGCGCTCGAGCGGAGGCACCTGCAAGATTGTGAGGTCCAGGTGCTTTCGAATAACTATCTTCGCCTGCGCTATTCGCTCAGCGAGCCGCCTCCCCGTGTGGAGATTATTATTCCCACTCGCGACCGGCTGGATTTACTCCGCCGCTGTATCGAGAGCATCCAGGAACGAACTGAATATTCAAATTACGGGATCACAGTTGTCGATAACGGCTCAACCGATCCCGCGACGCTTGAATATCTTGAAGCGTCTGATGCTAAAATAATTCGGGACGACGGTCCATTTAATTACTCCCGGCTTAATAATCGAGCGGTGCGTGAAACTTCCGAAGATACCGACGTCGTGGTGTTGCTGAATAATGATACCGAGGTGCTTGATGGGGGGTGGCTTCGCGAGATGGTGGCGCAGGCATCGCGGCGCGAGATTGGTGCGGTGGGTGCGAAGCTTCTCTATCCGAATGGTCTGGTGCAGCACGCAGGGATATTCCTTGGCTACCAGGGAGCCGCAGGGCATTTACTCCATGGGAAGCCGGATGGCTTCCGCGACACGGGGGATTCCACCCGAATGGTGCGCACGGTGAGTGCGGTGACGGCGGCGTGTCTTGCGGTGCGCAAGGAGTCTTATGAGGCGGTGGGTGGGCTTGATGAGGAGGCGTTTTCCATCGCTTACAATGACGTCGATTTTTGTCTGAAGTTATCCGCAGCGGGATACCGAAACTTAAT
>CALAIY010000124.1 GCA_937922595.1 uncultured Verrucomicrobiales bacterium
CAAAAAATACACCTGGGGCATGGATCTCAGCGGATCGATGCAAGGAGCCGGCGGAGTCGGCGGCCTACTCGCCGTGAACGAAGTGGGTGGATCAACATATTACCCCACCTACGACGGGAACGGAAACGTCAGCGAATACCTCGATTCCAGCGGAGCGGTTCAAGCGCACTACGAATACGATGGCTTCGGGAACACCACCTACTCAGATGAAGCGAAGAAAGAAGATTTCGCCCACCGCTTCAGCACAAAGCCCCTGGATGCCGAAACAGGTCTCTACTATTACGGCTACCGGTATTATAACGCGCAGACGGGGAGATGGATAAATCGGGATCCCGTCGAGGAGGAGGGTGGAAACAACTTGTATGCAATGGTTGGAAATGTGGCGGTGAATGCTTGGGATTATCTTGGTCTTTCTCGTTCTGGAGAGATTAAAGTTACAGGAACTGCCCTTACAATTTCTCTTTTTAGTCGAAATGTCACTGTAAAAAATGGAAAAGCGACTTTATTGGGATTTCTAGAAGATACCTTTGGAGGGGATGTGGAATCTGCGGAAAAGAAGAAAAAGACGTTTCTCGATATTTTTCGCGATGCTGCTGGTAAAGTTGATAGCTTTCAGGTAGCTTTGGGTATTGCTGCTGAGTTTATTTCGGGAACGAAGGGGACTATCCACGCGGTGAAATTGAAAGTGAATTTTGACTGCTGTGTAGGTAGTGATGATTCTTCGAATGCAATTTTTGTTCCATTATTCGCAGTAGCTGAGCGTGATGATTTGTTAATTTTTCCGTTTTCCAGAAGTGGCCGGGATGAACTCATCAGAGAGTTTCAAAACGTTATGGAGATAGCTGCCAGAAAAGTTGTGGCGAAATGTAAAGAAAAAAATAATGAGTAATATTAATAAATTTGCAGCGTATGCTTTAACAGGATTTTTTTTCGTATCGTCTACGGTTGCGGAGAATAAAGGTTTGAGTAAAGAAAATTTGAGTATAGAAATAATGGCTGCTTACTCTATACAATATGGCGTAGTCGTTTGTGAATCAGAAGACGATGAAACTAAAAGAGCTCATGTGGCCAAAAGGATAGTGTCGATGATATTTTTTTATTGGTATTCAGCACATATTCAAGGTGGTTACGCGAGCTCTAAGGTTGATGAAATGATAAAGCAGTTACCAAAAAACACATATGAAGATCCGGATTTGGGTGTTTTATTCGAAGGCTATTTGCGCGATCCCCTAGGGTTACTTGGGGACGGTGAGCGACTCGTAGTTGATTCTAAATACAATATCACTTCGAAAAGCGAATATTTACTTTTGCTAAAATCGTTCTCTACGTTTCTTGAGGAATGAAAATATAAACTACAGAAGTTAGCGCTCAACCAGTAACAGTTTAGCCGATATTTTTTCAGGAAGTATTGGCGAATAATCGGTCGTAAGTGGGGTCAGGACGAAATTTCGAACATTGTAGATGTATAGCCCCGCCGGTGAGTTAATCCCGCTTCCGTTGTGCCTCCGAGTTAGAGTTAGGCACCGAGCTTCCGCGACCGAATCGAACCGGCGGCCATCGGAGGCAGCGGCGGGCGTCGATACCATTGGTGGATGATGTTCGTAAAAGCTCGCTGCCGAGTTCCCGCAGGCCGGATGGTGTCCCGGCCACGTGAGCCCCGCCGTTTGGCCTGCGCTGGCTAGTCTTCCCAGGAACTTCCGAGCCAGCGAGCGCGAAGCCCACAGCTCTCGAATGCAATGAGGTGGCCGCGAAGCTTAAAGAGGTGGTCTGCTAGCTGGAGGGCCACCGAAAGCTCTTCGCTTTAGCTGGCCAAGCTGCTAGAATGAGGCAGCAAAAAATGGAACTCGCCCCGCCAGATAAGTGTTCAAGGAAGGTAAGCCCCTGCGGAAAAAAATCGGCACGGGTGAAATTCGCTTACGGCATAGCGGATAACGTAACGCTTCCCGCTTCCTCCTATCAAACCCAGAGGCCGCTCCCCGTCGCTACAGGAAATGGCACTCTAAAGTGGGATGCAGAAAATCGCCTGATCGAAGTCGATCGTGCAGATGGCACAAAGGTTTGCTACAGCTACGACGCTCAAAGCCGACGGATCAGCAAAAAAGTCGGCTCTGGAACCGCCACCCGCTACATCTATGACGGCTGGAATATCATCGCGGAATACAACGGGGCAACTTTAGCCGAAAAATACACTTGGGGCATGGATCTCAGCGGATCGATGCAAGGAGCCGGCGGAGTCGGCGGCCTCCTCGCGGTTGAAGAAGGTGGATCAGTCTATTACCCCACCTACGACGGGAACGGAAACGTCAGCGAATACCTCGATTCCAGTGGAGCGGTTCAAGCGCACTACGAATACGATGCCTTCGGGAACACTACGTATTCCGCTGGAGCGAAGAAAGCAGATTTCGCCCACCGCTTCAGCACGAAGCCACTGGATGCCGAAACAGGTCTCTACTATTACGGCTACCGGTATTACAACCCCAATACGGGGAGTTGGTTGAGCAGAGATCTGATTGGTGAATTGGGAGGGGCTAACCTCTACCGAATGGTTGAGAATGATGCGGTAAAAAGGATTGATGTGCTTGGTTTATGTGACCCAGATAATCCTCAATATAATAGCCAGGTCGGGGAGCTGACGCGGAATAAGCTAGAAGAAGGGGCTCAGGCTCGAGAGGCGGAGCGGGGGAATCATCTTAATCGTAATCAATTTAATGAATGTCCGGAGTGCGAGCCCGAAAAAGGGGGTGAAGATAATAAAGGTCGTGAATGGAAGGAAGGCAATAACGTAGGAGAAGTTCTCTTCTATGGTAATTATAGCTGTTGCCGGAGTGGAAATTTCCAATGTTGCTATAACAGCGAAGGTGGGCCGATAAAAGATGGCCCCTGGCAGGGCATTTATGATTTTGAGGAATTTGATCCCGAGATCGGCGAAGGGAAAGAGGAGCACTATGAGGCTGATGTGAAACCACACTTTGAGTATGGTGATAATTATAGGCCGCTGACAAAGTGGTATTAAGGAGCGTAAAATTTAATTGTATGGTGAGTGCATGGCTAATAATAGGGCGGATTGTTCTTGGTGGAGTTCTCGGATCAATTGGAGGCTGGTTGGTGTGCTGCTTCGCTGCGATTTTATGTTGCGATAATGTAGAAAACTTAGGTGTTTACGGTCGGGATGGTTTGATACCTGGAATCGTGTCAGGCTTTTCCGTCGCAATTTTAGCTCGCAGATGCAGAGTAAGAATATATCTTTCGATAGGATTAGGACTGGTTTTGAACCTATCGTATTGTTTTTACCTTCTAGCGATGATTGGAATTTAGTGAGAAATGGGATTGGGGTCAGAAGTATCAGGTAACTACAAGCCTTTTTCGTCTTTTTCTTTCGCATTGGTTCGCGGCGCGGGGGTAGCGTCACGGCCTGCGGGCAGTGATATTGTGTGCTTGTTAGGGGGGGGTGAGTTTCCCGCTCAGCTTCGGGGAGGTGACGTCGGTAGACCACCGGTGGCGTAGCCCGGTTTCCCGCCAGGGCTTACGCATCTAAATTCGAGGTGAATAACTTTACCAGGTAGCTTTCATCCCACCCCGCTAGTTTGCGCCTCGCTTTCACCGATTCTTTCCCGTGCTCTTTCTCGCTTTTGATCAGGTTTATCGATCAGCGCCGCAGCGTCGATAGGTTCTCCGATGCGTTCTTTTCCCTCGCACGGCTACGGTCTTCGTCGAAGGCCATGTCGAGTGCCCAGTGTAGCGAGTTCTCGATCGCCCAGTGCGAGCGTACTGCTGCGAGCGCCTTCGCCGCGTCTGGCTCCAGGCTGCTCAAAAAGTAGCGCCTTTCCACGCTGGTCTCGCCGCCGGGTTTCGTGCGCTCGCTCTCGACGAGGATCACGCTCTTGATGTTTTTCCAGTCTTTCCGTCCGCTCATCCACCCGAGCTGACCGCTCTGCCAGCAGCGCCGTTTTTCAATTCGCCCGTGCGACTTTGTGACGTCTTCTTCGGCGTAGCTCACCCATTCCCAGCCCTCGTCGGCTGCCGGTAACGGCAGTCCCTACCACGATAGCCAATTTCGAGCATTTTTTTTCGGAGGCGCTGTTATGCCCAAAGGTTTCTATCTAGGGTGCGGTATTGGATTGCTTCTAGGATGTGCTGGGTGGCGATGGCGGGGGTGCTGTCTAGATCGGCTATTGTGCGGGCGACTTTTAGGATGCGGTCGTGGGCGCGGGCGGAGAGGTTTAGGTCTTCCATGGCCTGTTTTAATAGGTCGGAGGATTCGCTGTCTAGCTTGCAGACTTCGCGGGCTAACTTTGGGGGCATGGCGGCGTTGCAGGGTGGGCCGTCTATTTTTGCGGTGTCGAAGCGGAAGCGTTGGATGGCTCGGGCGGCTTCTACGCGTTCGCGGATTTCTTGGGAGTTTCCGCTGGCGGGGGTGTTTCCGGTGAGTTCGCTGTATTCGATGGAGGGGACTTCTACGTGGAGATCGATTCTATCTAGGAGGGGGCCGCTGATTTTTTGTCGGTATTTGCCGATCTGGCCGGGGGAGCAGCGACATTCTCTTTTGGCGTCACCATGGTAGCCGCAGGGGCAGGGGTTCATTGCTGCGACGAGGGTCATTCGGCTGGGGAAGGTGTGGCTTCCGGCGGCGCGGGTGACGGTGACGCAGCCGTCTTCTAGGGGCTGGCGGAGGACTTCGAGGGTGGAGCGGCGGAATTCGGGGAGTTCGTCAAGGAAGAGGACGCCGTGGTGGGCGAGGCTGACTTCGCCGGGGGTGATGTGGGGGCCGCCGCCGAGGAGGCCGACGTCCGAGATGGTGTGGTGGGGGCTGCGGAAGGGGCGGGTGGCGAGGAAGCCTTCGGAGGGATCGAGGAGGCCGCAGACGGAGTGAATCTTGGTGGCTTCGATGGCTTCTTCTTCGTCCATGGCGGGCATGACGGTGGCCATGCGCTTGGCGATCATGGATTTGCCGGTGCCGGGTGGGCCGATGAGGAGGATGTTGTGGCCGCCGGCGACGGCGACTTCGATGGCGCGTTTGACGTGGGCTTGGCCGCGGACGTCGGAGAAGTCGATTTGGTAGGTGCTGTGTTTGGCGAAGAAGGCGGTTTTGTCTAAATTGGTGGGTTTGATGGAGCCGGTGCCTTCGAGGAGGGCTACGGCGTCGTTGAGGTGGGTGATGGGGTAGGTGCGGATTCCTTGGACGATGGCGGCTTCTTGGGCGTTTTCGGCGGGGACGAAGATTGCTTTGCGGCCTTTGGCGCGGGCTTCGAGGGCGAGGGAGAGGACGCCGCGGACGGGGCGGACGCGGCCGTCGAGGGCGAGTTCGCCGACGATGCAGGCTTTGTCGAAGGCTCCGGGGGTGAATTTGGAGCGTGATTGCATTCCGATCATGCCGAGGGCGATGGGGAGATCGTAGCTGGGGCCTTGTTTTTTGACGTCGGCGGGGGCGAGGTTGATGGTGATGCGGCCGAAGGGGCGGGTGTAGCCGGTGTTGACGAGGGCGGTGTAGACGCGGTCTTTGCTTTCGCGGACTGCGGTGTCGGGGAGGCCTACGACGATGATTTGTGTGGTGTCGCCTCCGCCGCCGGAGCTGACTTCGATTTCAATTTCGATGGCATCAATGCCGGAGGAGGCTGCGGAGAATACGGTGCAGTGTTGTGCGGGCATTGTTGGGAGGGGGATCGCGGGGCAGCGGTAGGGGAGAGGGATGCGGTGTGCAAGCAGGTGGTGGGGCGGCTACGGTAGCTATGGGGAATGGGGGCGGACAAAAAGTGGGCGGTTTCCCCGTTGGTAATTGACATGGGGGGGCGGGGGTGCCCACATTTGTTTTCGTGTGTTTGCTGATGGAATGTCGGCAAGCGCAGGAGCTTTATAGCTCTGCCGAAAGCCCTTTCTAACGATCGATCACAACCTTTTATCCCTGTAATTTGCCCGTGAGTACAACCTACGAGAACGCTGACTACCTCATCGATGTCCTCCAGGACCAGGGGCTTATTGATGAAGCTGCAATGGAGGCTGCGGCGGCGGATATCCAAGGGAGTGAGTCTGTGGTGGATGCGCTGATTCGAATGGGGGCTGTGGAGGAGAATGCGGTGGCGGCTGCGGCTGCGGCTCATGCGGGGATGCAATTCGTGGATTTGGAAGAGGTGGAGTTTTCCCCTGAGCTTTTGCAGACGATTCCTGATGAGCATGCGCGGCGGTTTTATGCGGTGCCGGTGGGGTTTGTGGATAATAAGCTGGCGGTGGCGATTGGTGATCCGATGAATTTCGAGACGATCGATTCTATGCCGCACGTGATGGGGCAGGAGATCGAGTTCATGTGCGCGGCGCCGGATCAGATCGAGACGATTCTGATTGAGTATTACAAGCTGAATGAGGCGCGGGCGGCGACGATGAATATCGATATTCTCGGGGCTGGCGAACTCGGCCCTCAGGGAGTGGATGATGCTCCGATCATCCAGATGGTGACGCAGACGCTCATCGAGGCTTACCAAAACCGCGCTTCAGATATTCATATCGAACCGCTCGAGAAATCACTTCGCGTCCGCTATCGTGTGGATGGCAAGTTGATTGAGGTCGCGAATCATCCACGGAATTTGCACTCTGCTGTGATGTCCCGGATCAAGATCATGACCGGGACGATGAGTATTGATGAAAAACGCCTTCCTCAGGATGGCCGGATTCAGGCGAAGGTCGGCGGCAAGGGGCTTGATCTTCGTGTGTCTACTATCCCTACCAACCTGGGTGAGTCTGTCGTAATGCGTATTCTTGATAAGTCTGCGCTTCTTTTGGGGCTCGGTGATCTTGGATATTTCTCAGATGATCAGCAGACTTTCGATGAGCTCATTGGTCTCCCGGACGGGATCAATCTCGTCACTGGCCCGACTGGTTCCGGTAAGACGACGACGCTTTACGCGTGTCTCAACGAGATCAATAAGCCAGATCGCAAGATTATTACGGTGGAAGATCCGGTGGAGTATAAGCTCCCAGGGATCAATCAGGTGCAGGTGAAAGATGACGTGGGGATGACATTTGCTGCGGCTCTCCGCTCGATGCTCCGCCAGGCTCCGAACATTATCATGATTGGTGAGATTCGCGACCTTGAGACCGCCTCGATTGCGATTAACGCGGCGCTTACAGGGCACCTCGTGTTCTCGACGCTTCACACGAATGACGCTCCGTCTTCGGTTGCTCGACTCACGGATATCGGGGTGAAACCGTTCCTGATTTCTTCGGCGGTTCGCGCTGTGGTCGCCCAGCGACTGGTGCGGAAGCTTTGCGAGCATTGTAAGACTCCCGGTGACATGTCGCATATTGAGATGAAGGCGCTCAATCTCGACCCGTCGAGGCTTGAGAATGCGAAGACGCATATTGCTGTCGGCTGTAATAAATGCCGCCAAGCGGGATACCGCGGCCGGATGGGAATCATCGAGATCTTCCGAATCAATGATGAAGTGCGCACGATGATCAATGAAGATCTTTCTACCCCGCAGCTGCGCAAGCGCGCTCGCGAGCTCGGTATGCGCACTCTCCGTGAGGATGGAATTCGCAAAGCTCTTATCGGCACCACCACGGCCTCCGAAGTCATCGCCATCACTCAGGGTGACGATTCATAGTAAAACTGCTTCAGCCCCTTTTTAAAATTTTCACTTTTTAACTTCTTTTATGAACCCCGACGGCGTCATTTCCATGCTTCAGGCCAATGGCCTGGTCACCCAAGATCAGGGTGATGATATGCTCAGCATCTGCAAGTCCAACGGCAAGGACATCATTCAGATGGTTGAAGACCACGGTCTCGCAGATAAGGCTACGCTCTTCAATATGATTGCCGAGTATCTCGGCGGCACTTACAATGATCTCAGTGCTTTTTCTCCTCCGCCTGAGCTTATTCAGCTTGTGCCTTCGGCTACGGCGAGGCTTCATGGGGCGTTTCCGGTCAATTTCGATGGGCAGTCGCTTCACCTTGCACTGCTCGATCCGCTCGATCCTCAAGGATTAGAAGATCTGCGTTTCGCGCTCAACCGCGAGATCATTCCCGTGATTGCCGATCCGGAAGAGATCGAGGCGCTCATGGATCAGCACTACAGCTCGGAAGCTGGGGTGAGTGAAATGTTGAATGAACTTACCGGCAGTCTTGGCGGCTCCGAGGCTGGAGGTGGTGATGGCGAAGATGATGCGAACGCGGCACCCATCGTGCGTTTCGTAGATCTTGTGCTCTACCAGGCGACCAAAGAGCGCGCCTCAGACATTCACTTCGAGCCCTTTGAAGATGACTTCAAAATCCGCTACCGCGTAGACGGATCTCTCTTCGAGATGGCTCCGCCACCGGCTCACCTTGCGACCACGATCATTTCTCGCGTCAAGGTGATGGCAAATCTCAATATCGCCGAGCGTCGCATCCCGCAGGATGGACGGATCATGAAAATGATCGCTGGCAAGCAGGTCGATTTCCGGGTCTCAACTCTGCCTACGGCAAACGGCGAATCCGTGGTGCTCCGTATTCTTGATAAAAACTCGGTGAATCTCGATCTCGAAGCTCTCGGAATGCCCGAAAGTATCTACGATTACATCTGCGAAGCTGTGACGCGACCCAATGGTATCTTCATCGCCACCGGTCCTACCGGTGCGGGTAAGACTACCACGCTCTATGCGGCACTTCGCAAAATTAATACGATCGACGCGAAGATCCTCACTGCGGAAGATCCTGTGGAATACGACGTCGATGGAATCATTCAGGTTCCCGTGCAGGATAATATTGGCCTTACGTTCAATCGCGTTCTTCGCGCTTTCCTTCGCCAAGACCCCGACCGTATCTTGGTGGGAGAGATGCGAGACTTGGAAACGGCTCAGATCGCAATTCAGGCATCACTCACCGGTCACCTCGTGCTTTCGACACTACACACAAACGACGCCCCTGGTGCCGTTACGCGTCTCGTCGATATGGGCACCGAGCCCTTCATGGTCGCCGCGACACTTATGGGAGTTTTAGCGCAGCGACTGCTTCGCACCATTTGCCCCGAGTGCCGAGCCCCTTATGAGCCTAGCGAGGCGGTTCTCCAGCAGCTTGGCGTTTCCGCGCATGAGCTTGGCGACAAAAGTTTTTACACCGGCTCCGGTTGTCGCACCTGCGATCAGTCTGGCTACAAAGGCCGCCGTGGTCTCTATGAGCTGCTTGTGCTCACCGATCCGCTGCGCGACCTCATCACCGAGCGCGCCCCATCCATCGTCCTTAAGCAAAAAGCGGTGGAACTCGGCATGGAAACCCTCCGCGAGGATGGCCTGCGCAACATCTACGAAGGCAATACCACCATCGAAGAAGTCTTGAAATACACCTAAAGTCTCCCGAGCCCCGGCCGTTTATCGTCTGGGGCTTTGCCCTACGGTGCTTAGCAGTAGACAAAGCCCTTCACTCAGGCTTGCTTAGGGCACCTTAGAAGCCCCCTATTTTTCCTCTCACGCGTCTTTTCCCTTCTCTCCGCTCCCATGCCGAATTTTCACTACATCGCACTCGACCCCCAAGGTAAGGAAACCACTGGGGTGGTCGCAGCCAATTCAGACGCCGAGGCAATCGGCCAGCTCCGTGCCGGTGGGCTCTTCCCCACCAAGGTCGTGGAAGAGGGCAAAGGAAACATCAAAGCGATCAAAAAGCGCGGAGCCAAAGGCCAGAAGACAAAAGCCAAAAAAGGAAAATCCAAGGCGCACAAAGGACGCCGGGTAAAAGGCAAGGTGATGATGCTTTTCACGAGGCAGCTTTCCACTCTGATCGATTCTGGTCTCCCGCTACTTCGTGGTCTCAGCGTTCTCGCCAAGCAGGAGCAAGATCCTGTCCTTAAGCGCACTCTTGAGACCCTTGCAGATTCGGTGCAGACCGGTTCCACCTTCTCCGAGTCCCTCGCCCAGCACCCCAAGACATTTAATAAGCTCTACATCAATATGGTGAAAGCTGGTGAGCTTGGTGGTGTGCTTGAGCTTTCACTCACCCGTCTTGCGGAATACCAAGAGAAGGCACAGAAGCTTAAGAGCAAGATCACTGCCGCCATGGTTTACCCCATGATCGTCATGCTCATGGCCGTAGTGATTGTCGCCTTCCTTCTGGTAGTCATCGTTCCGAAATTCGAGAAAATTTTCGCCGACATGCTTGGGCCGGGAGTCGAGCTTCCTGCGCTTACTCTTGCCGTCGTTGGCTTTTCCAGTTGGTTCGCGGGTAATTTCATTTGGATACTACTGGCAGTTGTTGCTGTCGTCCTAATCCACCGTGCCGTTGCTGCGTCCAAAGAGGGGCGTCGCTTCCTTGATACATTGAAGCTGAGGGTTCCAGTCTTTGGCAATGTCCAGCGTAAGAGCGGCATTGCCCGATTTGCCCGCACGCTGGGAACGCTCGTCACTTCTGGTGTCCCGATTCTTCAGGCGCTCAATATTACGAAAGATACCGCAGGAAACGTCGTCCTCTCCAGTGCGATCGAAGGCGTTCACGACGCGGTAAAAGAAGGTGAATCGATGGTCGCACCACTTGAGGCTTCTAAGCTTTTCCCCGCAATGGTGATTTCGATGGTCGATGTGGGGGAGGAAACCGGTCAGCTCCCGGATATGCTTCTTAAAATCGCTGACGTCTATGATGACGAAGTGGATGTCGCCGTCGATGCAATGACGGCTATGCTTGAGCCGATCATGATTGTGCTTCTTGCTGTAATTGTTGGCACCATTGTGATGGCTCTCTTCCTTCCACTTGTTAAAATTATCGAAAGCCTCTCCGACGCGGCTTAATCGAAGTCACCCTTCCTCTTCCCCCTGCTATGAAACTCCGTGCCGCCTCCCGTAAACAGGGCTTTACCCTGATGGAACTTCTCATCGTGATGGCCATTATCGCCAGCCTCGTGGGGATCACTGCTGCAGCAGCGGGCATGATGCGTAAGAAAGCGCGTCGTCTCAAAGCTGATGCGCAGCTTACATCGATAACGCTTGGCCTCGAAAAGTACAAGCAAGAGTACAGCGAGTATCCGGCGGTGAAGGGGAGTCAGAAAGCGGAGTTCAATGGCCTAAATTACAACGTCGCAGGAGCCCGCATGCTCTATCAGGCGTTGAGTGGAGATGGCACCAGCGCCATTAAAGGGCTCCCCGGTCGCCCCTCTAATGGTGAACTCAATGAGTCTAAAGACGGTGAAGTCTTCCTTTCATCTGCCGATCCCGCGAACAAGGCTGCCGGTCTCGTCGCGCAAATAGGCGATAGCAGCAATTATTTCCTTCAGGATCCTTTTGAGAAGCCCTATCAGTACAGAAGCAAGGGGGATGCGGCGAATAAAAACGAACTCCACAATCCCGAGAATTTTGATCTCTGGTCCTTTGGCTACGATGATACGGGAAATGCCAGCGAGCCTGAGCAGTGGATTACTAATTGGTAAAAAAGGGGAAGGGGAGAAGAGAGCGCTGCCCTATTCTGGAGCGCTTGAGTCGCTCCCTGGTGCTGTGATAGTCTCGGGAGCTTCGATGGCGGCTGCTTTTGGCCTTGTGCCACCTGGCTTGTAGCCGCCGAGGTATGCTGCGCTGGCTCCAAGTACGATGGCCACTCCCCAGGCGGCAGCGCCGGTGAGGACGCGCTTCTTGATCAGCACTGGCAAGGCTCCGAGGGAGAGCCATACGAAAAGCTTTGCGATGATAAATGGTGCGAATCCTGTATTCAGTCGTGCTATTAGCCCGAAGCCTGCGACGAATACGACGAGCATACCGATACCGTGGGCGATGCTGGCGAGCTTGTTTTTCGTAGTGCCATTTGTGGTGGCGAGCACGGCACCGATCCCGGTGAAAAGGAGAATGACGCCGATGAGGTGGAGGAGTTTGTAAAATGGATAGGACATGGCGCTAGTGAGCCACAGCTTCGGTAAAAATCTTGGAATTTTTTTGCGATCTGCCGCATCCGTCCAGAGATGAAACGTTTCCTCCTTCCCCTCATTCTCATCGCGGGTCTGGTGCACGCCTTCGCTGCTGCCCCAGAGCTAGGCACCGTAAAGTGGGAGCGAGATTTGGATAAAGGCCTCGCTGCCGCTAAGAAATCGGGAAAACCCGTTTTCCTGCTGTTTCAGGAAGTCCCCGGCTGACGCGGATGTAAAGATTATGGCCGGTCGGTCCTATCTCATCCCGAGCTCACCGCTCTTATTGAGGCACACTTCGTCCCCGTGGCGATTGCCAATAACCGCCCTGGTGCAGACGCAAAAGTCTTGAAGCGCTTCGGCGAGCCGGCTTGGAATTACCAAGTCGTTCGCTATCTCAATGCGGAGTCCAAGGACATCATCCCTCGGGAAGATAAGATCTGGACGGTCGCAAAAACTGCGAAGCGCATGGTGCGTGTCCTGGAGGCTTCCGGGAAAAAAGTCCCACAAAATCTCGCTGCGCTGGCGAGTCACAATTAATTTATTTTTTTGTAAACCTCTGAGCGGGATCTCGCTGGGAATGGAGACGGCATACGTCTCCATCATGAAAATACACCCTAAAACCCCTTCCCCGAATCCGCGGCCCGTCTCGCGCTCTTCCCAGAGCCGACGGGTTTTTTCGTGTTCCCTTGCTGCGCTAGCCCTCGCTGCCGCCATTCCCGATGCTGATGCAATGCCTCCTTGGTCGGGGGATGTGATGCAGCCTGGGATCGCTGCCGTTTCGTGCGCTGCTCCGGCAAGTATTCCTGAATCGACTTCGTGGGTCTTCGCTGCCTTCGATCTGCGTGCGCCTTCACCATCGCCGGACTATGGGCCGGCGGGTTTTGCTGCGCCACTTTGGAATGCGCCTAGTTTCCACCACCCGGATTGGAACGTGAAAACGATGGGTAATGTCTATGGAATTGCCATTGATAGCCTAGGGAATACCTACACGGGTGCTCACGGTCTTTATTCAAAAAATTGGAGCCCCTATCATCATCGCTACGGAGATCTTGGTGGTGGCGCGACCGACTTAGCGGCTGCAGGCACGATCTATAAGCTCGATGTAGTGACAGGGGCTCCGAGTGTTTTTGCGGTGCTGCCTCAGCAATCGATGAATCTTGGTGGGGGCTTCGTCTCGGGTCCCGGAATTGGGAATATTGCTTACGATCCTACCAATAATCAGTTTTTTGCGACGAATCTAGAGGATGGGAAAATCTACTGTATCGACAGTACTGGTGCCATTGCTTCGAGCTTCGATCCGCTCTCTGCAGATGATGGTGCGGCTGGGATGCCGCCCCGCCGCGAACGCACTTGGGGGATCAATGTTCTCGGTGATCAGGCGTATTACGCCATGTGGAATACCGGTAGTGTGGGGGATCCGGTAAAGGTGCGCCGTGTGGATATCGTGTCCGGTGGTTTTGTGCCGAGTTCGGATATTGAAGTGCTTAGTATTCCTGGCAGTGGGGTCTCTGCTGGCGGTGCTCCAATTACCGACCTCACCTTCTCTGCGGATGGCTCTACGATGGTGCTCGGCGAGCGCACGATGAATAGTGACGTCTCTTCCTACAATCATCGTAGCGCAGTGCATATCGCAGAGCTTTCTGGAAGCGGCTGGGTGGTGACGCGCACGCTTGCTACAGGAAATAACGCCATCCTTGGAGAGGCCTACGGTGGCGTTGCTTATGGGCGTGAAAATGGTGTCGATGAAGCGCTGATCTGGATGTCCTCTGCGGACACTGCCACGGGGGCTGGTCCTCATGGCCTCCAGGGCACGCGCCCTGCGGATTTCCCACTCGCGGCGATGCCGGATAAGGTAAATCTTAGCTACCGCGTCCCTTATGACCCTTCGGCGACCACTTCGGGGCCGGATGTGAAAGGCTCCGGTGGCGACATTGAAATCATGGTGGGGCCTTCTGATCCCGATGGTTGTCTCATTTTTAGACCTGGTCGTATCGAATGCCCGACCCAGCCTGGGGCTCCCTTCGAATTTGATCTCGGCGTCACAAACCTATCTGGGCAAACCGCTTTTTATGCCCTTCTTACCCCATGTTCGGACGAAACGCTTCCTGCTGGTGCGCAAACTGTGCAACCTACTCCGGGTGGCGTCATCACGCTGGGCACTCCTATCGCGAGCGGGGCATCTACCGTTCTTGGTATTGGTCTCCCTGGTTTCTCTGGAGGAGAAACTGTCTGCTTCCGAGTGACTTTGCTGAATGAGACTGGTGGCGAATGCTGCACGGATAAACTCTGCGTCGAGCTACCTGATTGCGGCTGCTCTGCGCTTGTCGATTCGAAAGTGGATTGCCGCATCCTTGCTGATGGCACGGTGAAATACCTCATTACCCTCACGGTTCAGAATAATACGCACCTCACGGGCACTCCGCACGATTTCGTCTATGCTACGTTCCTTCCGCCTGCCGGAATTGATCCTTCGTTGGTAAATACTGATCCAAGTCCTATTCCGCCGGGGGGCACCGGGACTGTCACGACGTGTTTCTTCGGTGACCCTGGCGAACTATGTTTTAATGTTGGGCTCCATGATGCTGATCTCATCGAATGTTGTTCGCTCGAAGGTGTGTGTATCGAGATTCCAGAGTGTGATATTGATCCACCAGTAAGGCCGGATGACTGCCGTATTGATCGCGCTGTTAGTTGTGATCCTCGCACTGGCACTGCCACGATAAATTATACCGTGTGCAACAATAGTGCTTCTCCTCGTGTCTACGATTGGATTGCTACCGGAATTACTAATCCAGATTGTGATGCGATGTTTGACACGTCTGATTTTACGCCAGCATCCGGCACTATTGGACCTGTTCCAGCGGGAGGCTGTATCACCACTTCGGTCACCGTAAGTTGTGAAGATCTTAAGCGTGGCGATTGTGCGGCTCTTCGTATCTGTGCGCGTCCGCGTAATGTTGAACTCTCTGATGGGGATCTTCGACGCCTCTGCTGTGAATCCATCGTGCGCAATCCTAGTATCATCATTGATGTTCCGACCGATGATCCTACGATTCCAACTAAGCCGGACTATCCTATTTGTTTCGTTCTGAAAAATACGACTACGGAGCCTATGGAATCAGCGGAATTCCGGATCTACACAGAGGATGGTTCGCTATCCTTTAGTGAGCGCGAAGGTGCCCGTGAGGGAGTTTCTTCTCCGGTGTTTTACCAGAGGCTTACGCTTAGGCCGGAAGAGGAAAAGAAGATCATTGTCTATGTGACTCGCGAAGGTTTGGGGAGCCGCCCAGCACTTTTTACTCGCCTCATTGCAGATTTCACCCCGCGTGGTGAAGGGTATGATGCTGGTAGCCCGCTGCTTGTTCTTGCTTACCGCTTCGTTCCCGAGGTCGGGGTGGAGGATCGCCCGGCTGAAGTGGAGGAAGTGGAAGCTTCGCCTGAAGAAAATGGCAGTATCAAAGTGATTGTGAAGACCGAGCGCAACGTGCGCTATCAATTGCAGAAATCCTCTGCTCTAGGCAATGGCTGGGACGGTGCGACGTGCACTGTCGGTGGAGCTCCTATCGCTGCTGGCGGCACTTTCATGGGGACTGGCGATCGAATCCGAGCTTATGTCCCGTGCTCTGATGAGGAGCCGTCGATGTTCTTCCGGGTCATCACCGAGCCTGTCCCGGCGAAGTAGCAGATTCCAACCCACGCAAGGGGAGGGGGCTTCGGTCTCCTCCCTTTTTTCGTTTTTGAAAGTGAGTGTTTGGGCTCTCGGGATTGCGAGTCTTGGCAAGACTGTCTCGCGTTTTTTGTAATTGATAATTGAGTGAAAAAAACCTTGGAATTATAATTTCTAGAATTACAATATAGGGGTCTACGGATGAAATCATCCCGAGCATTTTACTGATATGGAATTATTCCGTTACTCCCTTCCCACTGATCCAGAGGCTCCTGAAGTTGAGCGCCCTCGGCACGAGCAGACGGTGATCCGAAAAGTGAGCTATGCTCGTGAGTATGGGAACGCGATTGGAGCTGCGCTTGGTCATGGTGATGTGGATGCGATGGTGACTGCGGGTGATACGCATACCATCGGTTTTCGAGAGGTGGGAAACAGCACTGGGGAATGGTGCGGTTTTGTCTCTTCCGAACCCAGCTGTTTATCTCAAGCTCACGCCGAACTTTCCTAATCTCATGGCTTCCAGAAAATCGAAAAAGAATCGCCGTAGAAAGTCTTCTGCCAAGGAGACTCCTCTTACTAAGCTGGAGCAGCTTCTGGCTTCCGCGAAAATTCCCATGGTGGGTGGGGCGCTCCTTATTTCGGGGCGCGAGCAGGTCGCTTCTACTCTACCGGATTCAGATCGACGCTCTCCAGCGGTGCTAAAAGCGGTGCTGGAATTGCTGGATTCAAGCGAAGAGTGCTCGCGGAAAATTCGCCATGTATCGCTGAAATTTCCTGGAGCTTCGCTTTATATCCGATGCTTCCAATCGCATGTGGTGGTGATCGAAATCGTAGGGAATGGCGAAATTGATTTGGCTATGCTTGGATCGGCGACTCAAGAATTTCTTTCCAGCATTGAGGTGCCGGTGGTGCCTGTTGAGCGCCAAATCGCAGTGAAACGCAAGGTGGGCGGTGCTCGCATGGCGCTTTCCTCCGAAGATATTGCGGCGCTTACGGGTGGTGGAGCTTTCCCGACGGGGGCTCCCGTCACAGGGCTGGTGCTGCCGTCTTAATAAAATTTGTTTGATAGTGGATTGCCGGTGGGCTGCCTAAGTGGGCTAGCCTGCCGGCTTTTTTTGTGCCTGCTAAAAAACGACTGTTCGGTTGTCCCGAGCGATGACGCGATGGTGAACGTGTGACCAGACGGCGCGAGAGAGGACAATTTTTTCGAGGTCGCGACCGATACGGACAAGTTCTTTCACCGAGTGTTGGTGGCCGACGCGCTGGACGTCCTGGGCGATGATGGGGCCTGCATCAAGATCGGCGGTGACGTAGTGGCTGGTGGCTCCGATTAACTTTACGCCGCGTGCGTAGGCTTGGTGGTATGGCTTCGCTCCGGCGAAGGCGGGGAGGAATGAGTGGTGGATATTGATGATCCGATCGGGAAATTGGGCGATCATCTGGGGGCTGATGATTTGCATGTAGCGGGCGAGGATCACGGTATCGATCTGATGCTCGGCGAGAAGGGCGAGTTCTTTGGCTTCTTGCTCGGCCTTCGTTTCTTTTGTGATGGGGAAGACGTGGAAGGGGATTCCAAAGCGCTCGGCGGCGGAGCGGAGCGTTTCATGGTTACTTACGACGAGGGGGATTTCGATGGGGAGCTCGCCTGCTGCATGGCGGGCGAGGAGATCGTAGAGGCAGTGTGATTCTTTAGAGGCGAAGAGGGCGAGGCGCTCTTTGGTCGCGGTGAGATTTACGGACCACGTCATGTCGGTTTCCTTGGCGAAGCTGGTGAAGGTATCTTTGAAGCGGCTGGCTCCGGTATCTTCGCCAAGCTCCCACTCGACGCGCATGAAGAATACTTGGGTCACAGGATCTACGTGCTGATCGAGGTGGACGATATTGCCCGTGTGCTCATTGATGAAGCGAGCCACGGCGCGCACGAGTCCAGGCCGGTCGGGGCATGAGGTGAGGAGGACAGCATTTGCCATAGCGAGAGATACGTGAGGGAGTAAAAAAAGAAACCCCGACCTTTCAGTGAAGGTCGAGGTTCCAAATATGGTGCTCGAGGGGGGAATCGAACCCCCACGGGTTACCCCACAGGATCCTTAATCCTGCGCGTCTACCAATTCCGCCACCCGAGCAAAATTCTTGAGTGAGGAGGGACGGCGATTCTACGGGGGAAATTGGTGGGTGCAAACGATTTTTAGAGGGAAAATGGGGAAAAAACGTCGGGGCTATGGATTCTTTGTGTCGATCGCGCTTTCCTACTTATCTCATTCCGCCGAGGTCGGGCGGGAGTTCGTTTTCAATGGCGTGGGTCTTTTAGCTTCGCACGGGCACTGCGGCGCATACTTGGCGCCAGCCGGGGATAACGCCAGGTATTGGGGAATCCGGCACATTGCTCGGGCATGGCCAGGGCGGTTCCGGAGTGCTGAGGCATCAAGTCGCGATGTCGTGTGTGTCGATTTACGCGCCGAACCGCCTCGGGCAGGCGGATTCAAGCGCTGTCCTCGTCGCTCGTTCCTTGCCCCTGCGGGATAGTAGGTGAGTCCACCTGCCTCCAGCGAGAGGTTTGGAAGCCCTTCGGGAGGATCTCCCTCAGCGGTCAGGCGAACAAGTGAATCGCGTTTCGAAACCCGAATTGAGCCATAATAGTTGACTGTCGAGGATTCAAACTCCAAGTGCAGGTTTATAATATTGATTTTTGAAAAATGTGCGATGTCCCAGGAAGCCTAGATCTTGCTCTCTGCTTGCGCCAGGAGGCTGAATCCGCTTGATAATAGAATTATGAGAAAGACGGAGTTATACGACGAGCATGTCGATTTAGGTGGCAAAATGATCGAATTTGCAGGCTATCAAATGCCGATTCAATACCCGGAGGGCATAATGAAAGAGCACAACTGGGTTCGTGAAAGCGCTGGTCTCTTTGATGTATCACATATGGGGCAGGCAATCTTAGAAGGCGCGAATGCAATCGAATTCCTTGAGGAAATCACGCCCTCGAGTTTTAGTGGAACTCCCAATAAGAAGTCCAAATATACGGTTTTTCTAAACGAAAACGGGGGGATTGTTGATGATCTAATCGTTACCAAGTTGGCCGATGATAAGTTCTTCCTTGTTTATAACGCAGGATGTAAACAAAAAGACGAAACGTTTGTCCGGAAAAAGCTAGCCGAAAGTTTGACGTTTAGGCCTCTTATGGATCGCGCCCTGATCGCTCTACAGGGCGCTGCATCAGAGATTGTATTAGATAAGGTTCTGAATCTTGGAGAAAAAGGAGGCTTCGGAAGTCAGGAGTATATGACACTCCAAGAAGTCCAGTTTGAGGGGGGGGATTTGTTTGTCAGCCGTTTAGGATACACCGGCGAAGATGGATTCGAGATTAGTATTGATGGCGGCTCCGCTGCCAAGCTATGGAAGGCTATTCTGGCGCACGAGGAAGTGAAGCCGATTGGCTTGGGTGCACGGGATAGTCTTCGCCTGGAGATGGGTTACCCGCTATATGGGCATGATCTTGACGACGAGACGAATCCAATGGAGGCGGGCTTGGGCTGGGTCGTTGCAAAAGCTAACAAGATAAAATACGAGAACCCAAAAAGGAGGCGTGTCGGTGTTGAGCTTATTGGTAAAGGGATAATTCGAGAGCGGGTTAAAATTTTTGCAATAGACGGCAGTGAAATCGGTGTTATTACCAGCGGTGGTTTTAGCCCAACATTGCAAAAAACAATCGCGCAAGGATATGTCAGAACTGAATTTTCTGCACTGGGCACGAAGGTAAACGTGGAACTTAGGGGGAAATTGCTGGAAGCAAAAATCTGCTCATACGCATTTGTAAAACCAAGAACAAAGCAAGGATAATTATGGAAGCTGAAATCAAAGAAAATCTGAAATACACAAAAGACCATGAATGGGTTGAAGTTGTTGGGGATATAGTGACGATTGGTATCACGGATTATGCCCAGAGTTCAATTGGCGATTTGGTCTATGTAGAGCTACCTGAAGTCGGTGGAAGTTTTGATCAGGGGGCTGACCTAGTCATTGTCGAAAGCTGCAAAGCTGCAAGCGACGTATATGCTCCAATCAGCGGTGAAGTTGTTGAGGTGAATAATGCTGTAGTGGAATCTCCAGGAACCGTTAATACAGCTCCGTATGCTGATGGCTGGCTAGTGAAGGTGAAAGCCGCTGATGTGAGCCAAATTGATACTCTGATGAACGCTGCTGAATATAAAGAGCACGCCGCCGAATAAGGATCTATGCGCTATCTCCCACATACCGATTCTGATAGGCAAGAAATGCTTGCCAAAATTGGCGTAAATTGCGTTGATGATCTTTACGACAATGTTCCTGCTGAATGCTGGCCTAAGGGGCTGCCGGATCTTCCTACGACAAAATCGGAGTTAGATGTCGAGAGGATTTTTGTAAATTATGCGAAATTAAACCACGCCGCCAATGATGGGCCATTCTTCCTGGGGGCGGGGGTGTATTATCACCATATTCCAGCAACGGTTGATTATATTATCCAGCGCTCTGAATTTCTGACTTCCTACACGCCGTATCAGCCGGAAGTTTCGCAAGGAACGCTGCAATACGTGTTTGAATTCCAAAGCATGGTAGCGGCGCTAACGGGGATGGAGATTGCGAATGCTTCAATGTATGACGGTTCAACCTCCGTTACCGAAGCGGCCCTCATGGCAAAGCGCATCACTAAAAGGGAGGATGTAAAAATCTTTGGCGAGCTCCACCCGCAATATAGAGAGACCTTAGAAACATACTTCTCGGTCATAGGTGGGAATATCGCTTCCAACGATCCTGATGAAAGCACGGCATGCGTAATTGTTCAATCTCCAGATTTTCACGGTGAGATCCATGATCTCACCGAGCTGAGGAAAAAGTGCGATGAAAGCGGTGCGCTATTGATCGTGGTGGTGGCTGAAATCGTTTCACTAGGGTTGCTCCCCGCTCCCGAGGTTGCGGATATCGTGGTTGGCGAATGCCAAAGTGTTGGCATCCCAATGATGTATGGTGGCCCGTATGCGGGCTTTTTTGCATGTAGCAAAAAACATGTCCGCCAGATGCCGGGTAGAATTTGCGGCGAGACTGTAGATGTAGAAGGTCGGCGTTCGTTCGTTCTAACAATGAACACCCGTGAGCAACATATCCGGCGCGAAAAAGCTACCTCGAACATCTGTACGAACCAGGGGCTTTGCGCATTGGCTTTTACTGTCCATCTTAGTTTGCTTGGCGAGGAGGGCTTAAAGCATCTGGCAAAACTAAATCATCAAAAAGCCTGCAAATTAGCGGATGCTCTAGCGACGATCGAAGGTGTGACTATTCAAAATAAAACCTTCTTCAATGAATTTGTTGCGGAGCTTCCAATTGAATCAAATGATTTGGTCGAAAAGCTGGCGGCAAATGGAATTATCGCAGGATACGCGTTGGGCGGTAATAGACTCCTGATTTCCGCGACGGAAATGACGACAGATTCAGATGTGGAGTCGCTAATAAATGCAATCAAAGTAGAAGTAAAATAATGCAGGAAATAGAAGAGAGATTACTTTGTGAAATCAGTAGGAAAGGGCGTAGAGCTATTGATCTTGAACCCATTGATTCGAACCATAATCGCTTGGGTGTTGATGAGCGCCAATCGATCGGTCTTCCTGAGCTTTCTGAGCCCCAAGTGCTCCGCCATTTTGTCCGCCTCTCTCAGCAGAATTACTCAATTGATGCGAATTTCTATCCGCTAGGTTCGTGTACTATGAAGCATAACCCGCGGCAGAATGAAAAATTCTCCAGGTTTTCCGGCTTCTTAAATTTACACCCGCTCCAGCCGGTATCCACCGCTCAAGGTGCATTGTCTCTGATGTATGAGCTTAAGCGCTGGCTTTCCGAGCTGACTGGCCTGCCAGGCGTTAGCTTGAATCCGGCTGCCGGTGCGCATGGCGAACTTGCTGGTATGATGGTGATCCACAAGGCTCACGAAATGAGGGGGCGCCAGCGCAAGGTGGTTCTTGTCCCGGATAGCGCCCATGGCACGAACCCGGCGACAGCAGCAATGTGCGGCTACACTATCAAAACAATCCCATCAACGAAACAGGGTTTGGTTGATATGGATCTATTCAAAGCGTCGCTAAATGATGATACGGCGGCCTTCATGCTGACCAACCCAAGCACTTGTGGGATTTTTGATCCAAAGGTGAAGGAAATTGCGGATCTGCTCCATGAAAATGGTGCGTATTTCTATTGCGATGGGGCGAATTTTAACGCCATCGCGGGGAAGATTCGTCCGGCGGATTTCGGTGTGGATGTTATGCATATTAATCTGCATAAAACTTTCTCTACCCCGCATGGAGGTGGTGGGCCGGGCAGCGGGCCAATTGTTGTTACTGCGGAATTGGATCCATATCTACCGGTGCCGAATGTCGTGAAGACGGGCGGGGCTTACCAGCTGGTGAACGAGGATGAGAAATCGATCGGCAGGCTGAAATCGTTTCAAGGTCATTTCGGGATGTTTACCCGCGCGCTCTCATACATGCTTGGCCACGGTGCCGATGGGATAAGGAGGGCTTCGGAAGATGCTGTTTTAAGCGCCAATTACATCCGGGCAAGTCTCAATGATTTGTACCACGAGCCGTTCCCGGGTAATTGCATGCATGAGTGCTTATTGAATGATCGCCATCAAAGAGATGCAGGCATCACCACGATGGACATTGCCAAAACCTTAATAGAACATGGCTTCCATCCAATGACGGTTTTCTTCCCATTAGTTGTGAAAAACGCCATGCTAATTGAGCCGACGGAGAGCGAGCCGAAAGAAACGTTGGATGATTTCATTGGTGCTATGCGTCAAATCGCGGAAGATGTAAAACTAGGAGATGTCGAAAAACTAAAGAAAAATCCAATCTCCACTCCTCGTCGCCGTGTCGACGAGGTGAAAGCGGTGAGAGATTTGAAAGTTACTTGGTAGCAGGGGATTCAGCCTATACGTTTCTGGCTAAGTGGGCGTGGTGCCTAGCTAGCTGCGGCGGCGTATCAGCAGAGAATTTGAGCGACGTTTCGTTTCCTGCGTTCAGTGTGTTCACGAGCGTAGTTTTTCTTAACTGCGTATGGGCACTGCGGCGCATACTTGGCGCCAGCCGGGGAAGCGCCAGGTATTGGGGAATCCTGCGCATTGCTCGGGCTTGGCGGGATTTACGGAGCAGGCGGTTTTGCCTTGGCTGTCTTCTTTGAGGAAGCTGCATGCTCCGTCGGGGCGCTCGGTGAGGGAGAGGCCGGTGCGGGTGGAATTGAGCCGGGTGTGGGTGGCGATGAAGTCTTGCTCGGGGATGGCGAGGTGCTGGGCGAGGGCGGTGACATCAGCGTCGGTGAGGCGGACGTCGCCTGGCCAGCGGCAGCAATTGCCGCAGCGTTCGCAGGCGTAGCGGAGGGTTTGCATGGGAATCTCTTGTCAGGTGGGAAGGATTCTGCAAGCTCGATGGTATTATGAAAAAACCAAAAATTGCTGTTGTGGGTGCGCGAGGAAGACTTGGAAGTGCGATTGTGCGGTATCTCCGAGCGGAAGATTTTACGGTGGATGCGATTACGCGTGATGACCTTTGTCTCACTGATCCTTTGCTGGAGGCGAAGCTCGGGGATCGCGATTTTGATGTGCTGATCAATTCAGCGGCGCAGACGAATGTGGATGCGTGTGAGACGGAGCGAGAGGGGGCGTTTGCTGTGAATGCGGAGGCTCCTCGTCGGATGGCGGAGCATTGCAAGGTGCGGGGGGCTCGGCTTTTCCATGTGAGCACGGATTATGTGTATGATGGCAGTGACGATGCTGCACGGACGGAGGAATCGCCGGCGGAGCCAAAGAGTGTTTATGGGGAATCGAAGCTGGCGGGTGATGATGCGGTGCTGGCGGTGAGCCCGGAATTTTTCGTTTTGCGGACATCGTGGGTCTTTGGGCCCGATCGGCCGAGCTTTCTTGATAATGCGCTCGGCTGGGCGCGGGATACGGACAATGCGAAGGCGATTGGTGATAAGGTCTCTACGCCTTGCTATAGCGAGGATTTTGCGCGGTTTGTCCCGGCTTTAATTGCTTCGGACGAGGGGGGAATTCTGAATGTCTGCAATTCGGGGGCTTGCACTTGGCGGGATTACGCGCAGTACGCGGTGGAAATTGCGAAGAGGGAGGGGGTGCGTTTCCGCACGGAGGAAATGGGTAGTCTTCCGCTGGAGGGATTTCCGCATTTCACGGCGGTGCGTCCGCGCTATACGGCGATGGCCACGGATCGCTTGGCGAAAATTGCGGGACGTGCACCGCGCTCGTGGCAGGAGGCGGTGGAGGAGTATATGCTCAGGCACTGGATTCCGGCGCTCGGGTAGCTGTCCTTGATGGCGCATTCTCCCCTTGACCGGGAGCCGTCTGAGACCGTTACTCGGGGACTAGTTCCGGCCATTTCGACTAGTCGAAATGTCAGAAAAACGAGCAGTTTCTCGATGAGATTGCCCCGCGACTCTCGCTTATGCTGGAACCTTTAACTCTTTGATTTTGAATACCTTTTTGGCTTCAACCCTATGTTTGGTAAACTTTTTGGCTTTTTCTCGAATGATATCGGGATCGATCTCGGCACAGCAAATACTCTCGTAAATGTAAAAGACCACGGCATCGTCCTCCGCGAACCCTCCGTGGTTGCGGTTCGTGCGGGCACCAATGAGGTGCTTGCTGTGGGCGATGATGCGAAGCGAATGCTCGGGCGCACACCCGGAAATATCGTGGCAATTCGCCCGCTCCGAGATGGAGTGATTGCGGATTTTGAAGTGACTGAGGCGATGCTTAGGCACTTTATCCGCAAAGTGCATAATAGCCGCCGCATGGCGCATCCCCGCGTTGTCATCGCTGTGCCCTCTGGGATTACGGAGGTGGAAAAACGTGCGGTGAAAGAATCCGCTCAGCAGGCCGGTGCCCGCGAGGTCTATCTCATAGAGGAGCCGATGGCCGCCGCAATCGGCGTCGGACTTCCAGTGCAGGATGCGTCGGGAAATATGGTGGTCGATATCGGCGGGGGAACCACCGAGGTCGCTCTCATATCGCTCTCCGGAATCGTCTACAGTCGTAGCGTCCGCGTTGCGGGTGATGAATTGGACGAGGCTGTGGTTCAGTATATGAAGCGCGCCTACAATCTCATGATCGGTGAGCGCACCGCTGAAGAAATCAAGATCCGTCTCGGCTCTGCCTACCCGATGGGGAAAGAGACCACGATGGAAGTGAAGGGGCGGGATCTCGTCGCGGGTCTGCCGAAGACGATTTCGATCACTTCGCAGGAGATTCGCGAGGCGATGATGGAGCCGCTCAATACTATTGTCGAAGCTGTCCGTGTCACTCTTGAGCGCTGCCCGCCAGAGCTTTCTGCTGACCTCGTGGATCGCGGCATCGTCCTCGCCGGCGGTGGTGCTCTCCTTCGCGGCCTTGATAAGCTGCTTCAGGAAGAAACCGGCCTCCCTGTCCACGTTGCTGAAGATCCGCTCAGCGCTGTCGCCGAAGGGTGTGGTAAAGTCCTTAGTGAACTGCCTCTCCTGAAGAACGTCACCAGCGCCGAATCTTAATCCCAATTTACCCCTAATTTCGCCCTCATGACCCGTGCAAACCTGGTCGCCTTGGTCGCCTTTGCAGGCCTCCTGGTGTGGGTTTTCACGCTCAAACCCGAGGTGCGGACAGGGTTTCAGGAAAAGGTGCTTGGCGTTTTTTCGAAGGTGCAGAATGCCGGAGATAAAGTCCGCGAAGCCGTCATCCCCGACGATGAACCAAAGCGTCCCTACGATGAAATCGCCGAGGAAAACGCGGCACTTCGGCTCCAAAACGCGCAGCTCGAGATCCAAAGTCAAGAGCTCGATCGCCTCCTCACTGAAAATAGCCGCTTCCGCGAGCTTCTCGATTTTGAGCAAGGATCGGTCTTCAGCCTAATCCCCTCAAAGATCATCGGAAGGGAAACTCCCACCTGGTGGAATACCGTCGTGATTAATCGCGGCTACCGCCAAAACGTCTCCGTCGATTCACCCGTGGTCACCGACGCTGGGCTCGTCGGCAAAACGATCCTCGTCGAGGCAAATTCCTCGGTTGTCGTCCTCCTCACCGACGAGCGTTGCCGCGTCGGTGCAAAGATCGCCGGCTCGAAAGAGCAAGGCATCGCCACCGGCGCCCGCGGCGCCACCAAGCTTTCTCCCGATCTCCGGCTCCGCTTTCTCAGCAAGGACGCGGATCCTTCCCCCGGGACGAAAGTCTATACCTCCAACGCCGGGGGACTTTTCCCATCCGGCATCGCCATCGGCGAAGTAAAAGAGTTCCAGAAGCTGGATCTCTACGGCGAAGCGCTCCTGCGCCCCGCTGTCGACTTCGGCGAAATTACCTACGTTTTCGTCATTGAGCGGCAAAACCCTCCCCCCATCTCGGACGCGTCCGGGAGCGAGGAAAGGGTAGGAGCCGTCACCGCGTCGGATGATCTATAATCTCTCCCTCGTTCTCCTCTTCGCGGTGGCCTTCGTCACGCAAGAATTCATGCCCGAAGTCGTCTGGGGATACCGTGCGAAGGTGCTCGCCGTGCCGTTGGTATTTTTCTCCACGGCAGTGACAGTGTCTTATCCATTAATGCTGTTTTATGCGTTTATTGTTGGGCTTGTCTGGGATGCGCGCTTTGTCGTTCCGCCGATTACCGGTGACAATGGCGTCGTCGTCACCGATGTCGCACTCGGCTATAGCATTCTCCTCCTCGGACTCACCGGCTCCCTCATGCAGGGCATTCGCCCACTCTTCAGCAAAGGACGCTGGGAACTCCCCGTCATCATGACCGGCGTCGCCACCGCCACCCTCATGACCCTCGAATATCTCTTGGTAAACTTCATGCGCGGCGGATTCGTATTTCCCCGCGAAGTCTGGTCCAAGATCCTCGCCAGCTCACTTCTCACCATGATTGGAGCCCCGCTTCTCTTCTTCCTTCTCTACCGTATCGCCAAAGCTACCGGCTACAAAATCCGCACTGAAGGCCTCCGTTCAAAGTACCGCTAAACTTCTCGCCATCCTCTTTCACCAGTTTTGATTCTTCGTTTCAGACTCCGCCTCTACCTGCTCATGCTGGTCTTCGCTGCCGCGATTGCCCTGCTTGTCGCACGTCTGTGGAGCCTGCAAATCGATCAGTTCGAGAAATACTCTCAGATGCTGCCCGGCAGCTCGGAAGTAAGCGTGCGCCTTCCCGGAGTGAGGGGCGAGATCAAAGATCGAAACGGCGTCACCCTCGTCACGAATGAGCCCAGCTTTGAAGTCCTCTTCGACCTCCCCGAGATCATCAAAGGCTACAAAATGCAGCATGAGACACTGCCGGAAGTCGAATACGTCGTCCGCGATCGCAATGGAATCCGCCAGGTGCGCTCCGAGACCGACGTGGTAAAAATCGTCGTCGATTTCATCATTCCCGAGTTGGAAAATCTCCGTCTTGCAGCCGGCTTCAATGCCGACGCCCTCCAGATTCACTTTCGCAGCACCCGCGGAGTCGTTCCCTGGGCCTACCGGGACGATCTCACCTTCGAAGAATTTGCCACCTTCGCCGAGCGGAATCTCGGGCTTCCCGGCGTCTCCGTCTCAGTCCGCCCCAAGCGTCGCTACGTCTACGGCTCCCTCGCCGCGCACGTCCTCGGCTACGTCAAAGAGCCCGATATTCAAAAAGTGCCACTCGAAGAGCGCCGGAAATTCAATTTCTACGTCGCCGATCAATTCGGTGCCACTGGCATCGAGAAAAGCCTCGATTCCGATTTACGGGGGAGAAGTGGAAAACGCATTCTACTCAAGGACGAAAAAGGCCGCATCGTTTCCGAAGTCCGCAACGAGCCAGCGCAAAAAGGCCGCGACGTCTTTCTTACCCTCGATGCTCAAATCCAGCTCATCACAGAAACCGCCCTCCGCGAAGGTGGCGTCGGGCGTGGAGCAGCCGTCGTCATCGAACCCTCCAGCGGCGATATCCTCGGCCTCGCATCGGTGCCAAATTACGACCCGAATAATTTCATCCCTTCCATCTCTCAAAACGACTGGGATCGCTACCGCACCGACCTCACCACGCCCTTTATCAATCGCGCACTGAGGGATTACGTCCCAGGCTCCACCTTCAAAATCGCGAGCGGGCTCGCCGGGCTCTACGCAGGGCTCGGAAATCGCACCCTTCTCTGCAATGGTGGCCAACAGTATGGAAAGAAATTCATGAAATGCTGGATCCACTCCAAAGGGCGCACCCATGGATGGATCACACTCGACCAAGCGCTCATGCACTCGTGCAACGATTACTTCTATCAGTATGGGAACATGACCGGGATCGCCAAGATGAAGACCGTTGCCAATATTCTCGGCGTCGGAATTAAGCCCTCCATCCCACTCGATCAAAACCCCGGCCTCATGGCAGACGCCCAATGGAAACAACAGACATTCGGCCAGCCCTGGACCCAGAGCGACTCCGCCCGCAGCTCCATCGGGCAAGGCTTCGTTGAAGCCACGCCACTTCAGATGGCCAGCGTCGCCGCTACCATCGCAAATCATGGCGTTCGCCATCCGGTAAACCTCATCCACGGACTCGGTATTGATGAGGGAACGATGGAAGAGCACGAGCCGCCCAGCTCAATCGACCTCCGGGAAGAAGGCCTCAAAGCCTCCCAGATCGAAATTGTCCGCAAAGGCATGTGGCGCGTCGTAAACGACAAAAAAGGCACCGCACGCCGCGCCAAATCAGAGCCTTGGGAAACCGCCGGGAAAACCGGCACCGCCCAGGAAACACGTAAAGGCGGCATCAAAGACAACCGCGTCTGGTTCATCAGTTTCGCCCCCTACGACAAGCCCGAGTTCGCCGTCTGCACCATGGTAGGGAACGGCAAATCCGGAGGTGGCGTCGCCGCCCCCATCGCCGCGCGCATCCTCCGCGAATGCATGGCCATGAAGCTAGGCTTCCGCCGCGAACTCACCGCCCTCGCCGAAATTCCCGGGAACTTCGATCCCATAGAATCAGTCGAATACGAAGACGATCCCGCCGGCATCTACTTTGATCCTCCCGAGGAGGAAACCGCGCAAGACTTGGCCGGCGGCGATGGTGAAAGTGCGGAAGACCTCCCCGCCACCTCTGCCCCCGCCAGCACTGCCCGAGCACCCATCCCCGCAGCACCTAATGTGCGTGCCGAAGCCACTGAAATTCCCCGAGCACTTCCCGTGCTCAAACCCGCCGTACAATTCAAACTCCGCGAAGACGGTAGCCGCTCCCGCAGCCCTGATCGCAGATAGACCCTTTTTTAACCTTTTAACTCTTTTCACCTACCCAATGATCGATTCATTTAAGCGCGCCTTCAATAGCAAGCGCGATGTCCGCGACGGCACCAAGCTCGTCATCAACTGCGAAAAACTCGAACGCCGGATCGCCCTCGTCGAGGACGGTTCACTTGAAGAATACACGATTGAGCGTGTCGGAGACGATCACGTCGTCGGCTCTATCTTCAAAGGCACTGTCAAAAATATCGAACAAGGCCTCAAAGCCATGTTCGTTGATGTAGGCCTCGATAAAAACGCCTTCCTCCACTTCTGGGACGCCATTCCCGCCGCCCTCGATGGCGAGATGGAAGAGATCGACCGCGGCGAGCGCAACGGTAAAAAGAAGAAGCAAAAGCGCATCAGCTCCGGCGACATTCCAGACCTCTATCCAGTAGGTTCCGAAATCATGGTGCAAGTCACCAAAGGCGCGATTGGTAATAAAGGGCCGCGCGTCACCACCAATATCTCCCTCGCCGGGCGTTTCCTCGTCCTCATGCCGCTCAATCAGATGTTTGGCATCTCCCGCAAAGTAGAAGATCCCAAAGAGCGCCGCCGCCTTCGCAAAATTCTGGAAAAGCTCTCGGTTCCCGAAGGCATGGGCGTCATCATGCGCACCGTCGCCCAAGGCCAGCGCGCCCGCTACTTCGTGCGCGACCTAAGGATGCTTCTCGAGCAGTGGGAAGAAATCGATAGTATCCGCAATGGCAGAAAAGCACCAGTTCGCGCTTTCCGTGAGCCCGATCTTATCGAGCGCACCGTCCGTGATTTCCTCACCGACGATGTCGATGAAGTCCTCTGCGACGACTTAGAAACAGTCACCAAGATGAAAGAGATCGTCGGCCAGATCTCGCGTCGTGCCAAGAAGCGCATCACACACTTTCACACGCCCGATCCTATCTTCGAGCGGCTAGGGATTCAGAAGCAGATTGAAAATGCGTTCTACCGCCAGGTATGGCTTAAATGTGGTGGTTACTTAGTCATTGATGAGACCGAAGCGATGATCTCCATCGATGTGAACACCGGGCGAAACAAAGGCTCCAAAAACGTCGATAAGATGATCTTGGAAACCAACCTTGAAGCTGCCGAGGAAACCGCTCGCCAGCTTCGATTGCGCAACATCGGAGGCCTCGTCGTTGTCGACCTGATCGACATGCGCTCCCGGAAAGACCAGCAGCAAGTCTACCGCGTGATGCGTGACCGCATGGCGCGTGATAAAGCCAAGACCCAAGTGCTTCCTATCTCATCGCTAGGTCTCATGGAAATGACGCGCCAGCGTCTCCACGAAAGTCTCAGCACCTCCGTCTACGACCCATGCCCATACTGCTCCGGTAAAGGAAGAATTAAGAGCACTCTTAGCGTCAGCGTAGAGCTTCAGCGGAGAATCACTACGATCCTCCAGAAATACCCCGATACCGAGCACGATCTCCTCATCGTAGTAAGCCCAGACGTCATGCAACGCCTCCGCACCGAAGACGATCAGCTCCTCGTAGAGCTTGAGCGCCGTCACCACGGCCGCCTCACCTTCCGCAGTGATCCAAAATATCACCGCGAGCGCTTCACCATCGCAAACGCCGATACCGGCGAAGAGATGAAAGACTAAGCCGGAAGCATTACCTTCGCCACGTCCAGCTAGCAGGCATCTGCTAGCTAGACGTGATGTGAAGCTACTCCACGATTTCTGCGCGGATGAGGTGGCTGGCTCCATTTCGGTCAGGCCACCTCATACGGATGATGAAGCCGCAGCTTCCGCAGCCTAGAGTGGTCGAACCGGTTCGCCAAGATCCGTAGCGTGATAGCGAGCGCGAAAAAGAAAGCAGTGAACGTCTACGAAATGCTGCAGCTGATACTCACGGACACCGGGAAAGCGGATAAACTACTCTTCGGCACCTGAAATAGTCACTGATAGTCAGTGGTGTAGGAGGTCTGTTTTTGTCGTGCAGTGTGTTTCCGCCTGCAATATACCATTGCCATCCTGATCTCTAAATTGCCCCCTAAACCGGGGATCAAGCGGTGCTACGGAAAGAATATCAATTATCATGCCGGCCCGCGACCTTATTCTCACTCTTATTATTAATCAAGCTTATTCTTAGTTTTAATTATGGGAACTTGGATTTATTGAAGCGCAAAAGCTTGATACTTTGTTATGGTAATTATAAAATTTAAGAGAGGGAGCCTGGAAGAGGAGCCTTAATCGGTTTCTTTCGAAGCGCATTTCCTCCTGAATTTTAAATAATCTCCCCAAAGCCCAATTCTAATCTCTTTTTAATAATGAAACTTTTCCCATTTCCATTTTTCCCTGCGCTTGTCGCACTTTCTGC
>CALAIY010000125.1 GCA_937922595.1 uncultured Verrucomicrobiales bacterium
GGCAAGAGAATGGTGCTTTAATGACTTCTGAATCGACTCATATTCTTCCTAATTTCCGCATCGTGATCGTCGGTTCGGGGGCAATCGGGTGCTATTATGGCGGGCGTCTTGCTGAGCAGGGCAGGGATGTTCACTTTTTGATGCGCTCGGACTGTGCGCATGTGAAAGAGCAGGGGCTTCAAGTGAGGAGTGTGGATGGTGATTTTCATCTTCGTGAGGTGAGCATTTATTTGGATCCGAGTGAAATTGGGCCGTGCGATGTGGTTATAGTCGCGCTCAAGGCGACGGCGAATGACCAGCTCAAAAAATTAATCACGCCGCTTCTCAAGAAGGATACTGCGATTGTGATCTTGGAAAACGGCCTTGGTGGAGATGAGGCGCTAGCTGATCTTTTCGGGGCTGAGCGTGTCCTTGGTGGGCTGTGTGTCATTTGCTCCAATCGTATTTCGCCGGGGGTGATTGAGCATTCGGCTGGGGGGCAGATTTCGCTTGGAGAATTTTCAAATTATCCGCTGCCGCGCACGCATGAGATTGCTTGGGAATTTAAGCGATGCGGAGTGCCCTGTGTTGTTGTGGAGGATTTACAGCGGGAGCGTTGGAGGAAGCTTGTGTGGAATATTCCCTTTAATGGTCTCTCAATTGCTGTGGGTGGAGTCGATACTGCGCACATTCTTGCGGATCCTTCTCTAAGAGCTTTAGTGCGAAAGCTTATGGAGGAGGTGATAGGTGGAGCTCGTGCGCTTGGTCATACGCTTCCCGCGACGCTTGTAGATGACATGGTCTCATTCACCGAAACAATCGGCGCTTACAGGCCTTCGAGTATGATCGATTATATTGCGGGAAGGGAAGTTGAAGTGGAGGCGATCTGGGGTGAACCCTTACGCCGAGCTTCCAATGCTGGTGCCCAGATGGATCGGGTTGAGGCGCTTTATTACCTCATCCGTCACGCGACTTCACAGAAAACTACTTCATGACCGGCGATCTCTCTGCATTCAAGCCCGTATTGGGAGTCGTGTTAGGCTCCGGTCTCGGTGGTTTTACTGAACTCCTCCATGTGACCGAAAGGATCGGTTATCATGAACTTCCTGGGATGCCGGAATCTACGGTGCCCGGCCATGATGGAGCATTTCTTTTCGCTAAGCTTGCTGATAAGGATATTCTCGTCGCTAGTGGTCGGAACCATCTTTATGAAGGGCATTCTGCGCGTGCTGCCACTGAGGGGATTCGCTTCATGTACGAGTGTGGTGTGAAGAAGCTCGTTCTTTCCAATGCTGCTGGTACGCTGAATCCGAAATACAAGCCTGGCGAATGGATGGGCATCTCGGATCACATCAATCTTACAGGCAAGACTCCCTTCAAGGGCGGAGCAAATTTTCACGACATGTCGGAAGTTTACTCTCCAGCCTTTCGGGAACAGCTCGCCACTGCTGCGCGGAAACGCAAATTCGCGCTCCATGAAGGCGTCTATGCGGCGGTGCTTGGGCCCCAGTATGAGACGCCTGCCGAAGTGCGGATGATTCGTGGCTTCGGTGCGGATGCGGTAGGCATGTCCACGGTGCATGAGGCGATGCAGGCGAAAGCGCTAGGCTTGGAGGTCGCCGGTCTCTCCTGTCTTACTAATTGGGGGGCGGGTATGCCTGGAGCCTCCCTTAATCACGACGACGTGCTGGCGGCGGGTGAGAAGGCTTCTGCGGAATTGGGCGAAATGCTTGCTGCGATCGTGCTTGAAGGATGTGCTTAAGGATGCGCCCTTGTGGCGGCGGGCGTACGGTGGTTTTGGTGTGAATGAGTTTCCAGCAAAAGATTCGCTCCATCGTCACTCATCCGGGTGGCGCGCATAAAGATGATTTCCTCGCGTGTAGCCTGATGGTCGCTCAGGCGGGCGTCGTGGTAGAGCGGCGCGAGCCAAATGGGGATGACCTCGCAAATAAGGAGGTCTGCGTCATCGACGTCGGTGGTGAGCACAATGCAGAGCGGATGAATTTTGATCACCATCAGTTTCCCCGAGACCATCCGCCCGTGTGTGCGATCACTCTCGTGCTTCAGCATCTTGGGATTTATGAAGATGCGCGCGATTTTTGCGATTGGCTTGAGCCTGCGGAATGGTTCGACACGCGTGGCCCCAAAGATACCGCTGCATGGCTTGGGGTCGAGCGAGATGTCGTCTCGAAACTCTTTTCTCCGATTGATGGTAGTGTTCTCCGAAGGTTTGCCGGGCAAGAGCGTCATGCTCCAGGTGAGACGATATACGAGGTCATGCGGTTTGTCGGCGAAGACCTACTGGGATTCGTCACGACTCTTAAAGAGCGCCTTACAATTCTTGAGGATCATGCCGAAATTTGGGAATTGGGAGAGGGGATGAAAGCTGTCTATGTTGGGCGCTCTGATGCGCTTCAGGGGGAGCCTTCAATGGGGCTGCATCACTACATCGTTCGTAAGGAGATGGAGAAAGAAGTGGTCGCGATGGTCTATCCAGACCGGCGCGGAAACGGCTACGGCATGTCTCGCTACAACGACGACCAGCGCATGGATTTTTCTCTCACCCAAGGCGAGCCGGATGTCCACTTCGCTCATGCCCGAGGATTCGTGGCAAAGACTTCGGCGGTCGAGACTGAGCGCCTTCGTGCACTCCTAGCGCTCGCGGCTACTGTGGCGTCGTAATATAAGGGGGGATTCAGCCTGGAGGCCACTGCAGGGGCCGACCGCCCAATACATGGAGGTGTAGGTGGGGCACGGTCTCGCCTCCGTGTGCTCCGTGATTGATCGCTACGCGAAAACCACTTTCCGCAATTCCTTCGTCCTGCGCAATTTTTCCTGCAGTAAGTAGGAGGTGCCCGAGCGTTTCCTTATCTTCTATCTCCGCATCACCTACGCGTGGGATCACTTTCTTCGGCACCACTAAGATGTGGGTCGGAGCCTGTGGGCTAATGTCACGGAAGGCGATGCAAGTCTCGTCCTCGTGCACAATGTCCGCCGGAATTTCGCGGGCGATAATTTTTTCGAAAAGGGTCATGGTTACTTAATCACCACTTTCAATTCTACCTTCTTTGCGCGCATCCGGATGTAGCTTCGGAGCTCGCCTTCGAGCGTGGCGCGAGTCTCCTTGTTGCTGCGTTTCTTGCATCCGGTCAGTCTTACGAGGGCCTCGCCCATTCCGACGAATCGCACGATTTCTACTCCCGATTCCTTGGCCTGCTCGATTTCGCGAACGATGGCTTGGCTAAGAAAAAGATCTAAACCGCGACTCCCGCTGGCGATCGCAATTTCTGGAAGGCGTACTTCGGCTGCGGGCGGAGTCATTACGAGTTCTCCGGCAATATCGGGAAAGCCTACTGCTTCGAGTGTTTTGCATACCTTTTCGGCAAGTTCGCTGATGGAAATTTTTGAGCCCTCGAAGCGTCCCGTAAGATATTTGACGATCCCTTGGGAAATCTCTTTGGCGAAAAGCCATTTTTCGTGGCCTGCCCGTTGCGCGGCTTTCGTGATGGTGCGCTCGATCCAGGGTTGGCCGTAAGTGGCGACTTCTTGGTTTCCAATCTCAAGGATTGGGAGTTGGGGGCTGGCGAATGCGATCATCAGTGGGAGTGAAAAGGTGAAGAGGGGGGGGGAGGGGGGCTACCGGAAAAGTTCAGGCTGAAGTTTTTCATCAAGCACCGGGCGGCGCTCCAGGGCTTCGATTTCATCGATAAATTCGCCGACATCGGCAAATTGGCGGTAGACTGAAGCGTAGCGGACGTAGGCGACTGAATCGATTCCTTCGAGGGCGCCCATCACGAGTGGGCCAATCGCGCTGCTCGGGATCTCGCGGAGGTTGCCATCCTGGAGTCGATTCATGATTTCCTCGGTAGCTTGCTCTAGTGTATCGATGCTCACTGGGCGCTTTTCGCAGGCTTTTGTGAGGGAGTTTAAGAGTTTTGCCCTCTCAAAGTGTTCACGGACTCCGTTGCGCTTGATGACGCGTAGATCATTGCGCTCCAGCTGCTCATACGTCGTAAAACGGTGCTGGCACTTAATGCACTCTCGTCGACGACGGATTGAGCATCCATCTTTGGATGCTCGGGAGTCGATGACCTTATCATCATGGGAGCTACATTTGATACAGCGCATGGGGCGGAGAGTGCTTGATCGTAACACTACATGTTGTGGGGTCAATCATATTTGAGACACTAGGGCGTGTGTTTTTCATTTTTGAGAAAAATGGCAGAATTTTTTAGAAAAACAGCAAATGTCTAGCTTGTCATAATATTAAAGAAGACTTAGTATTCTCACAATCCGTGGAATCGTTTCGCGGCCATTTTTTTACCCCAATCATGAAATCCTCCATTATTCTTGGAATCGCCGGGCTTATCAGCCTGGGCATGACCGCCTGTCAGACCGCTGAGCAGGATCCGTATTACAGCCAAGATGGTAATTACGGCCAGGGCGGTGACTACGCGACTTCCGGCCAGCCGGGAACAAATCCCTACGGAAGCGCCAACAGCGGAGGTTCGGCCAATGGCGGAGCTGGCTCATACGGCAGCAATCCCTACGGAAGTAATCCTTACTCTGGCAGTGGCTACAGCACCGGTGGTGGAGGCTACAATGCCGGAGGCGGTGCCTACTCCAGTGGAGGATCTGGCGCGAATTACAATACCGGCGGTGGCTACAATGCACCTCAAGCTCCAGCTCCCACCTACGGAAATAGCACTGGCGGTGGCGGAAGCTACACCGTGCAATCCGGGGATAATCTCTATCGCATCGCCAAGCGCTTTGGGACGACTTTCCAGGCAATCGCGGGTGCGAATAATATCTCAGATCCGAATTCCATCCGAGTCGGCCAAGTTCTCGTGATCCCGTGATCACAGTTGCATAAAAATTTGTTCTGGTTAAAGCGCCGTCCTTGAAAAGGGGCGGCGTTTTCTTTTTGGGGAGAACTGATTTAGATTTCCCCCATGCCCGAAGCCACCCCGACCGATCAGGAACTCGCCGCCCGCCTCGCTTCCGCCTTCGGTGACATCCGTGAGCAGCTTGGCCAGATCGTTGTAGGACAGGATGAAGTCGTGGAGCAGGTGCTCATCGCAATATTCTGTGGAGGCCACGCGCTACTGGTCGGTGTGCCGGGGCTGGCGAAGACGCTTTTGGTGAGCACGTTAGCAGAAGTGCTCGATCTCGGATCCAAGCGTGTCCAATTTACTCCAGACCTGATGCCTGGGGACATCACCGGCACGGAAGTGCTAGAGGAGGATCCAGAGACTGGGCGGCGGCGCTTTCGCTTTGTGCACGGGCCTGTTTTTACCAATCTCCTTCTCGCGGATGAAGTGAATCGCACCCCACCGAAGACTCAGGCCGCGCTTCTCGAAGCGATGCAGGAGCACCGCGTCACCTCCGGTGAAACCACCCACGCCCTTCCCGAGCCCTTTTTTGTGCTCGCTACGCAAAATCCAATCGAACAAGAAGGCACCTTCCCGCTACCCGAAGCTCAGCTTGATCGCTTTCTTCTCCAGATCGAAGTCGGCTATCCGGATCATGCGCAAGAAATGGAGATTATCCGCCGTGTCACCGGTGAAGCTCCCGCACCTGTGAAGTCGGTTTTATCTGGTGCCGAAGTCCTAGCCCTCCAAGGGCTCGTCCGCCGTGTCCCCGCCGCCGAGCCAGTCGTGCGCTATGCCGCAGACCTTGTCCGTGCCACCCGACCTGATGATTCCAGTGCTCCCGCATTCGTGAAATCCGAAGTTGCTTGGGGCGCTGGCCCCCGCGCTGGGATTAGTCTCGTCATGGCTGCCAAAGCACGAGCCGTGCTCCACGGGCGCACTCACGCGACCACTGCCGATGTCCGAGCCATCGCGCTTCCAGTGCTTCGTCACCGAGTGCTCCCCACCTTCGGTGCCGAAGCTGCAGGCGTCTCCGCTGGCGCGCTGATCGAGAGGCTTCTTGAAACTATTCAGCCTCCCGCAGGCACTGAATTGTGATTCGCGACCTCCTCCCGCCTGCCACCGTCGCCATCCTGCGTCGGTTTGCGCTCCGTCTTCCTGGGCGAGTGCGTGGTCCCGGCATCGGCATTCACCAAAGCCCTGATCATGGTACGGGTGCGGAATTTGTGGAACACCGTGCTTACACACGTGGCGACGACCTCCGCGATCTCGATTGGCGTGCCTCCGCCCGGGGCGATCGACTTTACATTAAGCGCTTTGCCGAAGAGACGAACCTCCCCTCGGGCGTTTTCGTAGACGTGTCAGGCTCTATGGGGCTCCAGCTCGGGGAGACCTCCACCAAGCTCGATTACGCCCGCGAACTCACCGCCGCCCTCGTCTATCTTCTCGTGAATCAGGGCGACCCCGTAGCTGTCGGCAACTTCGGCGGAGCCGAAACCGCCCTGCCCGCCTCCGCACGTCCTGGGCAAATCGCACGCGCCATCACCTTTCTGGAAACGCTCGTCGCCCAAGGCGATGGCTCTCCCGCTGAATCTCTCGCCCGCATCCCAGATCGAGTCCCGCCCGGCGGCGGGGTCTTTCTTATCGGGGATTTCTACGATGATCCCGCCAGCCTCGCATCTGCTCTCCGCCGTTTTCGCCAGAGAAAACAGCGCGTCGTCGTCTTCCATGTTCTCGCAGAATCCGAAGCCACACTTCCTGCAGGTGGGACGGTAGCCTTCCAGGATCTGGAATCGGATTCCGAAATAATCGTCGATGCGGCAAGTTACGGCGCGAGCTACGCAACAGCCTTCAGCGATTATTGCGTCGCCTTCCGCACTGCTTGTGAAGAATCCGGAGTCCACTACGTGCGCGCCTCAACATCACAAACCGCAGTGGAAACCATCGCCGCATTTCTGACAGGAAAGGCGCGTGGCGACGAGACAATGACTAACCCAATCGCTCGTGAGGCGCTGGAAAGCCCTCGCACTGCTCGGAGCTGATGACGTTTCTCCACCCCCTGTTCCTCATCGCGCTTGCGGGAATTGCTGTACCTATCGCACTGCATTTCTTCAGGCGGAAAAAATCGCGTCCCGTGCCTTGGGCGGCAATGCGTTTTTTACGGCAAGCTGCGGAAGCGAGGAAGCGGCGGGTAAAGCTGGAAGATTTATTGCTGATGCTCCTGCGCTGCCTCGCGCTAGTAGCCGTCGTCATCGCGCTCGCCCGCCCATGGTGGGGTACCGATCCGATGGATTCAAAATCGGTTAAAGACATTGCGCTCGTGATCGACAATTCAGCCTCCATGGAGATAGATAGCGCCTTTGATCGCGCGCTTGCTCAGGCTTCCCAAATGGTAGCTGAATCACCTCAAGGCAGTGCGTTTTCCCTGGTGGTCGGGAAAACCGCCGTGTTTGCATCTCCCGTGATGAATCGATCTGTGGTGCTGGATGCGTTGGCTGATTTGAAGCTAGATGCCACTACGTTCGCCGCCTTCGATGCTCTCGGAGTCGCTGGAGCGACACTCGATACGGCAAAGCGTGGGCGACTTCGAGAAATTGTCGTCTTCACCGATGCTCAAGCAATGGGTTGGAAGCTGGACGCGCCAGATAGATGGGAATCCTTGCGGGAAGCAATGGAATCCATGCAGCCACCACCAGAGGTAAAGCTTCGTTCGATTCGTCCTCGGAATCCGATTGTGAACCTATCCGTGGATCTATCTCGCGATCCTGGACCGCCCGTGATCGAGGGGAGAGAGGCCGCGTTTACCCTCACTATCCGCAATGTAGGTGAAACCGCCCGCGTGCCTGGGAAAATTTATTTCGAGCAAGGCGGCAAGGTAAGTGAGTCAGCCATTGGTTACTCCGTCCTTCCAGGAGGAAGTGCTGTCGCCACCTTCGTTGCCGAATTTGAAGAAAGTGGATTTGCGGAAGCGTGGATTGAAGGGGGGGATGATGTATCTTTGGATGATCGCTCCGCAATCGCGGTGGCAGTTTTTCCTCCGCCTCAAGTGCTCCTCGTGGAAGGGCGGGCGGGACTCGGGATTGCTGCTGAGAAAGCCCTCGATGCGATATCGGGAGTGGGCGGTGTTCAGCGGATTTCACCACTGGAGCTCGCGCGCGTTGCTGCATTTTCCGAGTATGAATCTGTGATCCTGATCGAAGTGCCGCGCCTTTCGGCGCTAGTTTCTGGGGCGCTTCGACGATTCGTTCTTGAAGGTGGGCACCTAGTCACCATCATCGGCGAACGCACCGATGTCGATTTCATGAATAGCTTGGAAGGGGTGTTGCCCGCGAAGGTGGAGTCGTGGGATGAGGGGTGTGAGCGGAAGGTGATTCGTGGATCAAGCACACTCGTCACGTATCCAATTTCCGCGCTTGAGCCGAAAGCCTCCTTTGTTCCCTTTATCTACGATCTCGTATTTGCAAAGATAGATGTGCCCCTTGATGTAGCCGTGGGCGCTGCGCAAATGGAGCTTCCTCGAGGAAGATTACTTGGTGGTGGGCGCACCGGTCTTGTCGATGGGCGTGGGATTCTTGTTCCCCGGTTTTCTGAAGATACCCGCTTGTCGCTCAAAGGCCGAGGTGAAGGATACGTCTGGCTCAATGGTGAAAAAATAATTCACAAACGTGGCAGCCGAGTCTTACCGCTGAAAGCGGAAGTCCCGATCAATATTAAAATTGATTTTTACCCTGAAACGCCTGGCGAAACATACAGCCTCATTTGGGACAGCGCCTCGCAGCCATGGGGAGCCGTGCCGCAAGGGAGGCTCCATCCATTTGCTGTCGGGGAGGAGAAGCGAGCTGTAGGTGATAAAGGATTATTTATCCGGCGTGATGGAGCCCATCTCGAATTCGATTTGCCACTACCTCCAGGAAGCCATGCCTTGGGGGAGGGGATTCCGCCATTCGTTGTGCGACAAGATCCACGAGAAACCATATTAGGTGAACCGCTCAACGAGGCGCAGCTCGCGTCATATCTCCCCTCAATCTCGGAATCTGATGGGATGCGAGAGCCGGGACACGGGCTCGCGCTAGGGATACTTTTTCTATTACTTGGGGAACCTGTCGCAGCCTGGTGGATTCGAAAAACGAGAGGAGGAATGGGATGATTCTCGCGATTCCGTGGTGGTTTTTGATAGTGTTCGCTCTGGGGGCGGTGTTCGCCCTGCGGCGATTTTATCACGGCTTTGCCATCGGCTGGTGGCTGCGCTCAGCTGCGGTGTGTGGCGGGCTTATGATCCTAGCGAAGCCTGCACTTGTTCGCGAAATTGAACGCGAGGTGCCCAGAAAAGTGGTGGTGCTAGAAGACGCTTCCGGCTCGATGGAGCTTACCGATCCGGGGGCGGATTTGTCGCGAACAGTGCAAGTAAGTGCAGTCTTGGATGGGGGGCTCCGCGATGCGCTGAAAGAGCACTACGACCTCGAAGAAATTCAGTTTTCTCAAGGTGGTGCTACCGATTTGGCCAAAGCTTTTCGGTCTGTCACGGAATCGTCGGCCCGCGGCGAACTCGCCGGAATCGTCTTGCTCTCAGACGGGCGTGATACGGGAGGTATCGAGGGGCGTCGATTGGGTGGCGAGCTTGCAAAATTAAAGGCGATGGGGAGTCCTATCGTAGCCGTTCCTGTAGGTAAGGAAGCCGCACCTTGTGATGCTGCAGTGCTGAGTATCTCGGCTCCTGAATTCATCTATCTTGGTGATCGCTTAAAAATAGCAGCGCAAATCAAAGCCGATCAGCTCAGTGATAAATCGCTTACCGTAACGCTGGAGCGCGATGGTGAAATTCTAGATACAAAAATCAGGCAAGGCGCGGGTGTCGTAGCGTTAAGTCACGTGCCAGAGGCTGTGGGCTCCGCGCGTTATGCTGTGCGCGTGGCTCCACTGAAGGGCGAGGCGTTTCTCGAAAATAATCTCCGAGAATTCTCAGTGGCCATCGGAAATGATCGCAAGCACGTGCTCCTTGCGGATCGAGTCCCACGCTGGGAATTTCGCTATCTTCGGAACCTTCTCTTCGCTCGAGATAAATCGATCCAGCTTCAGCACGTCTTGCTAGAGCCGGAGACGCTCCCGGGCACGTCGCTTCCGAAAATCGTCGCTTCATCGGAGCGAAAATTTGGTGAGGCGGAGGCGACTGCGCTTCCTGATTCATTCGATGGATGGGCCGCATTCGATGCCATTTTGCTTGGTGATGTGAAGTTAGATTTGAATCAATGGGAGCTAGTAGAAAAAGTGGTGCGTGAGCGAGGTGCTTTTCTCGTGCTCTCAGCGGGGCGCGATGGGGAGCTGCAAAATGTTCCGGATTCGCTGCTTCCCATTGAGGTGCGTTCGGAGGCTGGGCGTTTTGAGGAATTCCGTTTCCAGCCTGCCCGAGCGGGAATTGAGCTGGCTCCATTTAAGATTGGGGATTCTAAAATTGGAGATGCGCAGGTCTGGAAGCGGATTCCGGAATTGCGTTGGCGGTTTCCCGCAGGGGCGATTAAGCCGGGCGCGGAGGTGTTGGCCTATGCTGATTCTGGGGATCGTGCTGAAGGGCTTCTTCAAATGAAGGCGCTCGAAGACGAGCGCGCGTTGGTCGTCGGGCGAAGGTTAGGAGGAGGGCGTGTCGTCTGCATTCTTACCGACGAGACGTGGCGCTTTCGCTACGGTGCCGGCGATCACTACCACCATCGATTTTGGGGGCAGCTTCTTCGCTGGGGCACGGGGCCATTGCTCGCCGATGGCAATGATTCTGGACGCGTCGGGACAGATCGTGCAGGATACGAAACGGGGGATACCGTGGCGCTCACCGTGAAGCTCTCAAAAGATCGGCCGAAGCGGCTCACTGCCTCAGTCGCGGATCGTAAGATACCACTCCTCCCTGATCCTCAAGCAAGCCCCGGCACGTATCGTGGTGTGCTCGGGAGTTTCCCTGAGCCGGGGGATTTTACGGTTGTGGTGACCGGTGGAGGTGAGGGGATCAATACCTCCTTCTCCGTCTTTGCTCCGCAGCGGGGAATCGAACTTGCCGATGTGACGCTCGACCGTGCGCAGCTCGAATTCATAGCGGGGGAAACTGGTGGAGCCGTTTTGGCTGCTGAGAAGGCGAGCCAAGCCGTATCCTATTTCGGAGCGCCTCGGCGTACCATCAAGGAGCGTCGTGAAACCGCTCTCTGGGATACTTGGGGGCTTCTCGCTGCGATATTGAGCTGCTTAATCGCTGAATGGATCCTTCGCCGACGCCTTCAAATTCCCTGAGCTTTGAAACCAATGAAAGAACTGCCAGATTTACTCGCCAGTGTCGCCCAAAACGTGCGCCGCGCTCAGTGGCGGCGTGGGCTTTTCGCGACATCCGCAAGTGTGCTTGGTGGGATTTTCATCGTCATGATGTTAGATTATGCGATTCCAGGTCTGTCGAAGGTGATGCGCGCTCTCTTGAGTGGTAGTGTATGTGTGATTGGATTCGTCACCGCGTGGAAATTTCTCATCGTGCCTCTGCGCCGCCCGCTTGATTCAAAAGGCTTGGCGCGTCGAATAGAAATAGAAAATCCAGCGTTGGAGGAGTCCGTTTCAACGGCACTTTGGGTTGGTGATCGGAGTCCTGGCTCGCTCGGAGAAGTGGTCGATCAAATGGCTACCGGTGGGCTCGTTTCGGGCAAAGAAAAGGTTTCCGCCCTGGTGCCCACTCGAAGAGCTGGGCAGCTCACGGCTGGATTGTTGGGTATTTTAGTGCTCGCGTTAGTCTTTGCTCCGGGTGCCATCAGTGTGCTTTTCCGGCGTGCGGTATTTCCCTTATCAAATGTCGCAAATGCGCAGGCGGAAAAACTCGTGGTTTCCCCAGGCGACGTGGTCATGACTCGCGGCGACGCACTCGAGATTGTGGCTACCGGAGAGCGAGGGGATGCGTTTTTCGAGTCAGGTTCTACTCCGGTCGCAATGGAGAAAATGGGAGAGGGGAGTGCTCGCTTGATTCTGAATGAGGTGAATGCCTCATTTGACTATCGTGTTGTCGTGGGAGCTGCTGAATCTGAGGTGTTTCAGGTAAAGGTTGTGGCTCCGCCGCAAGCAGACGTATTCAGGGTGCGTGTGATTCTTCCTGAGTATCTTGGTGGGGAGTTTGTCGCAGAAAACCCTGCGGAAATCGAAGCTGTCGTCGGCTCCCGGCTTGTCCCTGAGCTGAAATTGCCCGAAGGTGTCTCTGCCAGCGGTGCGGGTGAGCAGGCTCTTTCGGAAATCGGTGAAAAACAATGGAGCGTGACACTCAAGAATTCGCTGGGCGTGACGTCCGAGATCAGTCCACTGAGAGTAATGGTCGTCGAGGATCGGCTTCCTGAAATTAAATGGATTTGGCCGCTCAAAAGAGAATTAAATTCACTGCCTGACGTAATGTTGAATCTTGACGTAGAGTCGGTAGATGATTTTAAGATCAAGAAATTGGCATTTTACGCGGAGTATGACGGGGCAGAGGAGTTGATCAAGGTGCCCTTGGATCTGGCGCACTTCGCTAGCCGAGGGATCGTGGAGTTAAGTGTGACTGCGCGTGCTTGGGACGCCTGCCCGCGGGCTGGTGGGGATCAGCCGCACTACGGTGAAAGCTCTCCAGTGAAAATCCTTATTGGAAATGGAAGTGCTGATCCGGAGATGCTTGCGCTGAGGGAGCGGGTGAAAAAAGCGATGCGCGAGACGCGTGAGGCTGCCCGAGATCTTGATCAGGCTCGAGCAAAACTCGCGCATAATGCGCAGCGATTTGATCGTGAGAAGATCACCAAAGAGGATATGGTGGCACGCTCGAAAACGGCGCTGGAGGATGTGGCGAGGGCTGAGGAAGCCTTGAGAAATGTAGAGAAACTCACCGCATCGCTTCCCCTAGCCGGAGCGCTTGATCAAGCTCGGGAAAAAGTGAGCGAGACCGCAAGGGGAGCCGCTGAAGCACCGCTTCAAAGTTCCTCCGATGCCCGGGCTGATGCCAGTCGCGCGGCAGCACAGTCTGCCGCTGAGGCAAAGGAGCAGGTAGCCGCACTTGAAAAAGCGATTAAGGAAGCGGGCGAGCGGGCGGAGCAAGTGATGGAAATTGAAAAGTTAGCTCGCCGTCAAGAGCGCCGAGTGGGAGAGGTTGCGACACTTGCTGAAGGTAAGCCGGGGGCATGGGAAAAGGGACGTGAAATGTGGGCACGCAATCAGCAGAAAGACGCGGAAGCACTGGCTCGCCTTGAGGTGAAAATGGCACGCCAGAAATCGAATTCAGATCCTGCTGCGACGGAGGCATTGGGAAAAGCTGCCTCCGAAGCGCGAGAGGCATCAACAAATCAGGAGGCTGAAAATGCTCTCGATGCTGCGCGACGCGCCGCAGCATCCCTCGCGATGGCTACGAAGGCTGGGCAAGGCGAAAGCGGCGAAGGGGGCTCCGAGAAGGGGAATGAAGGGGCTCTCGCAGTCCAGCCCACGTCGGGCTCAGAGTCGACACGACTTCCGGACTCTGGCGTTTCCCCGCCTAAAGAAAACCTGCTCAGCGGCGGTGCCGCCAAAGGCGAACTCGGTGCCGGTGCGAAAGATGGGGTGCCGCCAGGATTTGGTGCCGCCGTGCGAGCCTATTTCAATTCTTTGAGCGATGACTAAACTTGTAACTATTCTAACTTCGATACTATTCGCGACCGTGTCTCCCGCTATAGGGGAGGGGTTCGAAGCGTTGCGCCCAAAAGTGGAGCCGGCGGTTGATCGCGCGCTCGCCTATCTAGAGCGTCAGCTTCGCCCCGATGGAACCTATCCAGGGGGGCATGGTGGCTCAACTGGGATTGTATCCATTGTGGGGATGACCTTTCTCTCAGCCGGTCATATCCCCACCGACCCTGAGGACGGGGCAAGCGTGCGCGCCTGTATTGATTTCGTGCTTAATCATCAGAAGCCCACTGGTCTGCTCGATTCAGGCGAAGGTGGAAATGGTCCGATGTATGCGCATTCCATTAGCACGCTCTTTCTTTCGGAAGTCAGTGGAATGGTCGATTCGGAGCGTCAGGCGCGGATCGCAGAAGCCCTCCCTCCCGCGCTTCAGCTAATTCTTGATGCTCAAGCGTTGATGAAAAATGAGCGCCACGCCGGCGGCTGGCGCTACCGACCCGACTCACGTGATTCGGATCTCTCGTGTAGTGGCTGGGCGCTCATGGCGCTCCGATCCTCCCGTCTCAATGGAGCACCCGTCCCCGAGCGTGCCTTCCGCGCAGCCACCCAGTATATCATGCGTAACTTCAGCCCAGAAAAAGGCCGCTTCGGTTACCAAAACAAAATCTCTCACCATAAAACGCTCACCGGCGCGGGGCTGCTCTGCCTAATCCTCACCGGAGTGTCCCCTGAAGCGCCCGAACTTCTTCGTGCTGGAGATTCGATTCTTGAAATCGCACAACAGGGGCAACTTCTCAGCCAAACTCACGCCCTTTACGGAAACTACTACAACGCCCAAGCCATGTTCCAGCTAGGAGGAAAGCATTGGGAGTCCTACTACCAATGGATGACCCAAACCTACCTCCCTGGGCAAAAAAACAACGGCTCCTGGGACTCCGGTCTAGGTCCGGTCTACGGCACCGCCATGATGACTCTAGCTCTCACTGTTCCCTATCGCTGCCTTCCCATCTATCAGAGGGATGAGGCCGTGGATAAGTGATGCTTACGATATTGCTCCTACATTTTCCGTGGAGTCTCAGGTGAAGGTTTTGAGCTGGAGGTTGGCGCTGTGGCGGTGGAGTCTACAAAGCTCATTTGCTGCAGGCTCTTGGTCTTCGGTTGCGAATCTTCCGCTACCGAGCTTCGCCGGTTGGTTGGAGTTGCGCGGTCAACTTGTAGGGTAGACTGGAGTCAATATCGAGTTTTTTGGCAAGGGTGTTTACGGGCTTTCCAGTATGTGCGAGTTCGACAGCCTGAGCTTCTGATTCGGGGGTAAAGCTTCTTCTTGTAGTATTTATCTATGGATTAGTGTGTTAGTAGATGGTCTAAAGATATAGGGCAATTCAGGGGGAATGACTAACCGCAAAAAATAGGCCTAGGTTCATTTAACCTAACCGTAAATTATACCTTGAATAAGAGGGGTGGACCTTGGGGGAATTGGTCGATTAGAGTGGGGGGTATTCCAGAGTCATATATCTGCCGACTCTCCATGTATACTTGCAGTTTCAATTCACCCGTGGTATCTATTTATGGATAGTCTCTTAGTTTATGGGGTGAAAAATAACCCCACCTAATGCGAATGGTTTGGACTCGAGTCATGGCCTTGTAGAGATAGTAAAGCTCACTGAAGTTTAAGAATGACTCATATTAAAATATACCTAGGAATGCTGACTCTATGTGTTGCAGGGGGATTTGTCTGGCTACAGTTAAACAAGCCTGAATATCAAGAATTAAAACCCCACCCTCCTGAGCCCGTTGAGAGTTCGATCACTAGTAGTGAGAATGTCAGCCCAAGCGATTGGGCTTTAGAGGCAAGAGCAAATATAGAAAGCGGAAGCGCGCAAGATTTTGCTCAACGGGTGAAATCTCTCGGTAGGGACGAACTCGCTAAGATCGCTTCTGAGATTTACAAGGCCCTAGAAGAAGACCCTGAAGAAGCGACAAGGTGGCTTGAGGAAGTCTCTCTCGCTTTGGCTGAATCGGATCATCACGGCCAAGCGGCTCAACTTCTGGATTTACTTATTTTTCCGACGCAGGTTCCAGCCATTGAAAGGGAAATATTCAAATTATGGCTGGAAAAAGACTCCCAACAAGCATTTTCATCTTTAGAGGAAGCTGCTCAATCTGGAATCATTAGGGAGCATCAATTGTCATTAATTGCCTCCATGGTTCAGAATGAATCGAGTGAGCAATTTGACCAATTTGTCAATTGGATCGAAAAGAATGAAAACCCTCTCCTGAAAGGCACCGCCATTCAGAAACTAGTGACTCATCTTGACTCCGAAAATGTTAACTTAGTGGCTGACATTATTTCAGAAAACATCAACAATGGTCCTGTTTCTGCGGCACTTTTTGATTTTGTCAGTAAGCATTCTCCTGAAGATCGAGTTCAAACTCTCGATTGGGTTTCAGAATTGCCGACAGATAACCTAGGTTTTAAAGCTCAAGTGTTTGGGAGAGTCATCAACACGATCGCGATCGAAAATGTTGATCAAGCTGCTGAGCTTCTCAGTGCGGATCACTTTCTAAGTAAATACTACACAGCTCCCCCTCATGAGTCAGATGTCTTAGTAAATGGAGAATGGAGTGGTTCAGCCCAGCAATTTTTTGATACTGCGCTCCAATCTTTCATCAGCGGTGCCATGTTTACCGATATGGAGCTAGCTCGAAATTCAGCGCACTCTTTTTTTGACCCTCAACTCAGCAAAGATCAACTCGAATTTCTCGACGAAAATCTTGGAGAAACCAAGCCTGGTGGTCACTCTTGCGAATTCTGCAGTGACGCAGGCCACCACTAAAAAACAAATACTCACTCAATGAAATACCGCCCTATTATCATCTGCTTGGGAATGGTCCTCACCACGTTTCTTGTGGTTCACCGAATTCAAAAGAAATCTGAATCAGCTTTAGTAAAGGCAAGTCAGGACAAGCAAGTATCTCTCAACATTAACTTAGAGGCTTCTGCGAACGGTAGCACTAGCTCCGGTGATTCTGATCGATCAGCTACCAAGAAAACGCAAAAATCAAATCGCTACTGGGAAAGAGTGCCAAAGCCCTTTCCTGTAAGTGAATCTACCGAACGATTCGAGTGGACGAGCGTTGATGGGCGCTCGGAAGAGGCAATTAAATCGTTGGCGAACAATTCGGAAATGGTAGATGCGCTTATTGAAACTAACAATTGGACAAAGCGTCGCCAGCTAGTTTACGTCAATCCTGATTTTACAGAAAAGGCAGGAGCTGTTTATAGGGATGAGCTTAGAGAAATTATTCTTCCAGGCTTCGATGGCGAAGAATTCAAGGTCTCTATCGATGTTAGTACTGATTTCGGAGAATGGGTCACAGGCTCATTTACTGGAACTGTCGAAGGTTTTGAGGATGCCAATGTTGTCGCTGGATCTGACCTGAACTATTGGTCAATCGGTATCGACTTTAAAGACCGTCACTATCAAATCGAAAATCGTGAAGAAGGAGAATGGATGGTCAGCGAAATCGATCTTGCTGCCATGCACGCTTACCACGGCGAGTGTAAAATCGAACGCTCTATTGATGACGTTGGGCTTTAACTCCGAACCATTCTCTCACAGTAATGTGGGCAACCCCCAAAAAAAACAATGAATAATAAACGCCATAGGCTTTTGAGCCTTTTTCTAACCCTATCTGCTGGAGCTTCGTTTACATCAGCGCAAGCCCAATCCCTGAAAGATGGAGCTCTTACGAGTGCTGATGCCCTCTGCGGGTTCACAACCATCGTGAAAGATCGTCGAGGAGGAGCCAGCCAAGTTAAAGCTGCCATTCGACAAGCCTTCGCTCGTGCTAACAAGGCCAACAAAGATGGCCGTACCGGAGCATACTTCGCAAACGTCGGAATGCTGGAATTTAACTACGATGATAGCACCGGTGATCTTTTAGAGCACTATCGTGACTGGAGAGATAATAAATTCGGCACAGCGGAAGGAAAGACGAAGGCCCAGTGGGCTGATGAGCGTTTTGCGGATATCTTTGTGGTTTATGCACGAGGTGGTGGATCTAGAGGCTGGGGTGGTGGTGTCAATGCCGGTGTCACTGAGAGCCAAATGCAATATCACACAACTGGACACGAAATTGGGCACTGCTATGGGTGCTCTCATGGAGCTGGCCATAGAATGGAAACCGCAGACGGACCTCGCTTCACCTTCATGGCATCAGGAGGACAGTCTAACAGCCGTATTGTGGATCTCTTCTCAAATCCTTTTGTGAAATATCAAGGTAAATATACTGCTGGTGTCGAGCCATCTAAGTATAATGCCCTGAGAATTTCTCGTGATAAGTTCAGCAAAGCAAACCGCCGCACTGGTCTTTGGAGTGGCGGTACGATTTCGTTGAAGAGTAATGCAAATTACTTTGCTACTTCAGGAAATGGAAGGACTCAAATGTCAGCCTCTCGTGATAACATTGGAGGTTGGGAGCGTTTTACAGTAGGTAGGAGTAGTAATCGCTGGAGCTTCAAAGGTAATAACAACCGCTATATTTCTTCTGAAGGCGGAGCCAGATCAGGAATCAATTGCAACCGCGCCAGAGCTGGTGGTTGGGAGCGATTCGAGCTATCAACCAGTAATGGTCAAGTTTCCCTTAGAGGTGTCGGAGGGTGGATTAGTTCAAATAACAGCAGGGGAGGTAACCGAAACATTAAGATGACCGCAGACCGAAGCAGAATCGGAGGTCAAGAGCGTTGGTATGTTCACCGTCCTTAGTAAGAACAAAATTAGCTAATAAAAATCATATTTTTAAAGCCTCCGGTTTCGCCGGGGGCTTTTTTATGGCTCAATTCGGGTTTCGCAACGTGATTCACTTGTTCGCCTGACCGCTGAGGGAGATCCTCCCGAAGCGCTTCCAAACCTCTCTCGCAGGAGGAAGGTGGACTCGATCGATCCCGCAGGAGCGAGGAACGAGCGACGAGGACAGCGCTTGAATCCGCCTGCCGGAGGCGGTTCGGCGGACAAATCGACACACACGACATCGCGACTTGATGCCTCAGCACCCCGGAACCGGCCTTGCCTCAGCCCACCTCGTGGCGACGCTACCCCTACTCAGAAAATTGGTGTAGCGCCTCGATCCCGAATGCACAGGTTGGGGAGGAAATCTGTACACTCAGATTTGCACTGAAACCACGCTGCCAGCTTGTTTCAGCTGGATTGTGAGCTTTTGCGAAAGCCGAATATAGCCCAAATAAAAGCTGCCTCTTGATTTTCTCTTTAGAGTTATCTAAGAGGTGCGG
>CALAIY010000126.1 GCA_937922595.1 uncultured Verrucomicrobiales bacterium
AGCGGTCGAGGATTTTTCTCCACCGCTTTTTTGGTAGCCGTTCGTCCCACATCCCATTGGATCAATGGATTCGGACTCCGCCAATTCGAAAATCTTAAAGCACACTAAAAAATCTCCCTTTTTTAGGAAAAACCACCCGCAACTTACGCTTGCTAAAGCAGCATGAAAGACGCTGCCCCCAAATTCCGCCCACTGCTCACCATTCGAGAGGCCGCCCCCATCAGCCCCGGCCCACGACGCCACCGCAATATCAATCACAATCACGAGGCCACCTCAATCGAGCCCACACTCCCCGCTCCTAGCGAAACACCTCTTCCCGCAAAATTTTCGAAAAGATCAAAAATCAAAAAATAGCAAAAATTTCCAATTTAAAGGAACGATTCAAAAGCGGCAGCAAGGAAATCCTCTGCCGCTTTTTTGTGCCCATGCCACCCCAGAAAACGCTCATACAGCCCACCACTAAAGCCCACCAACACAAAGCAATCCCTCTAATTAATCCTCGGTAAACAATTAATGAAATAATAAGTCACATTTTATTCTCGACTTCGAATAAAAAAACAATAAATCGGAGGCTCTTTTATACCCCCTCCCCCCTAATGTCTATTATCTCCACTTCCGAGCCCTCCCCATCGGCCTCCCCCCCCACCCCTAAACGCCAAGGTACCCCCCTCATCTTCGTACCACCACAACCACCCCGCGACTCACTAATATCCGCCAAAAATTTCGGGCTCATCCTATGCGCCATGATCGGCATCGCCGTAGTCGCCTCAATGCTCCACATGATGCGAGAGCCCAAAATAGCAGAAACACAGGTACAAAGCACCTCCCCCTAGGAATTCCCTCAGCGAATTTAAGGCTCAAATAAGCCCACCAAAGCAAAAAGGCCACGACTCGCGTCGTGGCCTTTTACTTTCTTAGCGCTCTAAGAAAATGCTACTTGAGCGTGATCGCCTCGACACCAAGAGCCTTCGCGACCATCTTATTGACCTCAGCAGGTCCCGATGGGACACCAATCTGCTTCCCCTCCTTATCGACCACCACATAAGTAGGGTAGCCTCTCACCTCATATTCTTCCCCCAAGGTCTCGGATGTCATCTCAACCCATGGAAGTGGATCATTTTTCTTAAAATATTTGGCATACGATTCAGGCGTGTCTGCAGCGATGCCCAAAATTTCAAACCCTGCGTCCTTGTAAGCTTTGTGTATTTCCCTCAACTGAGGAAAGTTTAAGATACAACCGCGTCACCAAGTGCCCCAAAAGTCAATGAGGACAATCTTGCCTCTTAACCCCTTCAGGCTTACCTCCTCGCCATCAGGACCGGGACCAGCAATCGGATACTTTTTGCTTTCTTCAAATTTCCACATGGCACCCACTTTGTCGTCAGCCTCCCAATCGATACCAGCAAATTTCCACACCCCATCTCGCTCCTCAAAAAGAAGCGGCATCGATTTCCCCGGATCTTCCTTATCCGCAACCCACAAGCGGTTCGCCGTCGGCTTAAATCCCTCACGCGGAGGGACAATCAATTCATCAAAATCCGAACCTGGACTGAAGCTACTCGTCAGAAGATACAAACTCTTAAGAGCCGCACTTCGATCAGGCTGCGCACCGAACTGCGCGAGCATACTTTCCCTCAAGCCATCCCAATCAGGCGAATGGGACTTACCCGCTTTAGGCTTCAGCCACTCTGGAGCCTTCCAAGTATCAAATCCAAGATCCTCAGGCTTGGCATCGAACTTTGTACCATCCTCCAACTGCTGGGGAATCGGCTTACCGGAAGCCAGCTCTGTAGCCAGCTTTATCATTTCCTCCATTATGTAAGCCTCCTGCTCCTCTTCAATCATGAATGAAAGAGCACGAGCTACATCGCCAGACTGGAATGACGCTGCGATCTGCTTATGAACGGCCTCAGCTCCGACCGGAGCTTCCACGGAGCCATCACCCGGCTTCGCCATCAGCCCTCCAGTAGAGAGAGCCGCCGTAGCCAAGAAGAAGGCGGATTTAGTTATATTGGGTTTGTACATTTTTAAAAAATATGAACTCAGCCGTAGCATGGCCACCAGATCACCACAAATCGATTAGCCCAAAAAAAGCTTAGAGCTCATCACACTACAAAATCTTCAAAGCCGCTTTCACCCCCAACACAGGACTAGTAAAAACCGGCATATCAAGATCTTCAAGCAACTCAGCAGCAGGACTCATTGAGGCTTGCGCAAGGAGAACAGCATCAAAACCAACAGCACGTGCCCGAACATCCCTAGCGATAAAATCCAAGAAGCCCTCTGTCTCTCCAGCTTCATAGTGCGCCCACGCGCCAGGCACCACATGAGTCACGATCTGAAGGAGATCATCGGTGCACTCCTCTAAAAGAGCGACCGTGGAAATAAGCGTGCTTTCAAGCACCGCCACGACAAGAATTTTCGCCCCCCGGCACACTACAGCTTCAGCCATCGCACGATCAATCCGCATCGCCGTATAGCGCCCTTTGGTAACAACCGTTTCGGCAGCACCACCAATCGTCGAGCAAGTGCAAACGACGACTTTCGCTCCGCCACCTGCAGCACGCCTCATTGCCTTATGAATGCGTTTTTCCAACCACGGCTGCACCGAGCCCGCAGCACAAGCATCATCCAAAAGTGAGCCATCAACCTCATGATGAACAGCCATCCCAGGAGCCAACTTCTCCACAACCGCATTGAAGGTCGCAATGTCGGCATGAGCGGTGTGAAGAAAAGCAATTGCAGGCATTTTTATGAAACTGCTTTTTCTGCCTGGCGGCGATGAAGCATAAGATGAAGACCAAAAAGAGCGTGAACCCCATGCGCATCAAGAAGCCCAAAAATTGGATGGCGGAACTGCACCGTACCCCGAAGCCTCAAAAGTCCATCAACGATCCTAATGTGCTCATCCACGGAACGGCGAAAACGCTCCACCTGATCCACTCCCTCCGGGGAACCCGGAAGCACATCAGTCTTAATATCAAAGTGAGTCACCACCTCTCTCCCCCGCGCAAGCGTCGCCACCACATCAGTAAGACGCTCATTCACAATTGCATTATGCTCCAAAATTTCGAGAAGCGACCATCCTTGCATCTCCGGATCCACCCCAAGCATCCGAGAAACCTTGCGAGGAGAAACCGCATCATGCGACTCCACAATCTCAAGCGTCCGATCAGCCTCTCGGCGAGCAAGCGCGCTAGCAGCCTTTCGAGACATAAGAAACATTCGGGCGCGGATAATAGCAGTCTTCATAGCAAAATGGGAAGCCCACCCCCCTATCATCCTCCCGCAGCCAACGCCAACACAGCTTCACCCCCGAACTCATAAACTCATTTTTACACAAAGAACGCAGTTTTCTCTTGCACATCCCCCCGCTGGGTACACTCTAGAATCTCAATCGCGGGATGGAGCAGCCCGGTAGCTCGTCAGGCTCATAACCTGAAGGTCACAGGTTCAAATCCTGTTCCCGCAACCAATTTAGTCCCCGTAACTTCAACGAGTTACGGGGATTTTTTGTGCCCACGTAAAATACGCGACGCGCTACCAGATTCTGAAAATTGCTAGCACTCCGTAATATTTACCGCGAGCCCACCACGCGAAGTCTCCTTATACTTCGCCTGCATATCCTTACCCGTCTGGCGCATCGTCCGGATCACCTTATCCAGCGACACAAAATGCTGCCCATCACCACGTAATGCCATACGAGCAGCATTGATCGCCTTCACCGCGCCCATCGCATTACGCTCAATACACGGGATCTGCACAAGCCCGCCGATCGGGTCGCAGGTGAGCCCCAAGTTATGCTCCATACCAATCTCCGCCGCATTCTCTACCTGCTCCGGCTCTCCACCAAGATACTCAGCAAGAGCACCCGCCGCCATAGAGCACGCCACCCCCACCTCACCCTGGCATCCCACGTCAGCCCCCGAAATCGACGCATTCTTCTTATACAGTGAACCGATTGCCGCTGCCGTCAGAAGAAAGCGCACCACCTTAGTATCCGTCGCCCCGCCCACAATATCAGTCGCGTAACGAAGCACCGCCGGAATGATTCCCGCCGCACCATTAGTAGGAGCAGTCACCACACGGCCACCCGCCGCATTCTCTTCATTCACCGCCAACGCCCAGAGATTGATCCAATCCAGCACCACCATCGGATCCTCAGCACTCACCGCATTCGGAGCCTTCACCGATAGCTTTCGGTAAAGCCCAGGCGCACGACGCCTCACTTTCAGCCCACCCGGTAAAATTCCCTCAGTCTCACACCCCCGCTCGACACATCCACGCATCGCCGCCCAGATCCCCAGAAGCTCCGCCCGCAATTCCGCCTCAGGCACCAACGCCACTTCATTGCGCAGCATCAGCTCACTGATCGAAAGCCCATGCGCACGACAAAGCTCTAAAAGCTCATCCCCGGAAGAAAATGGAAATGCCACCTCACGCGTCGCCACATCCGTCGGCTCCGCCTCACCCTCACAAAGAATAAAACCACCACCGATCGAATAAAACGTTCTCTCAACAACACACCTCCCATCCACCCCCATTGCAGAAAACCGCATCGCATTCGGATGCGCCGGCAACGACTTCTCCCGATTAAAAACAATATCTTCCCGAGGATCAAAATAAACCGACTCTCCCCCACCTGGAAGCCGCAACTTCTTTGTCGACCCCACCCCTTCGAGCAACCCCGGAATACGATCAGGATCAATCGTATCAGGAGCCTCCCCCATCAGCCCAAGAATCACAGCCATATCCGTCCCATGCCCCTTCCCAGTCGCCCCCAGCGACCCAAACAGCTCCACCCCAATACGACTAATATCCTCCCCACCCAGCGCCCCCGCAAACAACCGCGCAGCCTTCATCGGCCCCACCGTATGCGAACTTGAAGGACCTATTCCAATTCGAAAAAGCTCAAGAGTACTGACAAACACGCACTCATCATACCTCCCTCATTCAAAATTGCCCGAAAAAACTCCCAAGACTCCCTCCTCTCACCACCGAACCATTTTCGGAATTTCTCCCCCAGTAAAAAGAGTAGCTCGATGTTATATTCCCCCGCATCTACGGCCTCTTCCACGCCCTCGGATACTCCAAATCCATCTCCACCATCCTGGCACCCCTCTGCACCGAGCCCCCCATAAAAGACGCCACCCTCGATGGCGAAACCTGGCACCTCGCCACCTCCGTAAGGCACCTCCCCCAAGGAGCCCCCACCAGCCCAGCCATCACCAACATCCTCTGCCGCCGACGCCCCCCTCTGCGCAAAAGCCGACACCCTCCTAGCCCGCCACAGCTACAAATACGAAATCCGCCACCCCAAGAAAACAACCTCTTCCCCACCCCTCCCGGGAAAAGAAAAACCCACTCTCTTCAAAAGAATCATGGGACTCTTCACGAAAAAATAACCCTCAAGATTCCTCGTCAAATTTTACGCCGACGAGCTATTTTTTCCCAGCTTCCATTCTCCATATACAGGATGAACGCGCAGCCTTCATCGGCCGCACCATATGCAAACTTGAAAAATCCATTCAAAATTGCCCTATTCGCCGCGGTTTTGACCTCGCCACAATAATCAATTTTGCGAATCAATAAGAACAATTTATTTTAATGGACAATAGCCCATATCGTCCATAATTTTCATTTCAATCCGGTATCCGCTGTGCTTTTTGATGCCGAAATTCCGCCCCCAAGCCTGATACACAATGCTGCCCTCCAAACGCACGCTCACGCTCATCTTTGCCCCGATTACTATCGCCGCAATATTTCTCCTAAAAAAGGACTCGCAAGAAATTCCGGCCGCCCCTCCAGAGCAAGAGATCGCCACACAAGAGCCTTTTCGTAAAAGCAGCACCAGCCTCCCCAGCCCCAATAATTCTACCCCTCCAGCCTCGGTAACTCGAACACACGTAGAAAAACTGCTCCAATCAGCGGCACTATTACACGAAACATCGGAAGTCGATCCAATCTCCGGCGCAAAAAACAAAACATCAGTCTATCGAACGGACTTCAAATACCCACTTGTTCAAGTCGAGGAACAATTTCATCCAGGAGCAAATAGCCCGCACGCTCAACTCGTGTCCATTGCAGATCACGCAATCGTTCGTTTCCCCGCAGGGTGGGATCCTCCATCGGTCGACGAATGGGCTCGTGACGAAGGGCTCAGCATGAGGCGTGCGCTATACACACCAGACACGTATCTCATCGCCGCTCCAAATTCCGAGCCAGGAACTGTGGCCAAAATCTGCGCTACCTGCTCCACAGACGGCTCACCTGCCATTTTTGCAGAGCCCGACTATATTGTCTTCACAACAGCAACTCCCGATGACCCCCGCTTCGAAGATCTGTGGGGACTCCAAAATACCGGACAAGCTGGAGGCACCGCAGGAGCCGATATCAGCGCCGGCGAAGCCTGGAATCTCAGCACCGGCTCTTCAGACGTCATTGTAGCCGTAATCGACACCGGAGTCGACGCGACACACCAAGAGCTTGCTCCAAACATCTGGACAAACCCTGGCGAAACCGCCGGAAATGGCATCGACGATGATGGGAATGGCCTCATCGATGACACCAATGGATGGGACTTCTATGACGATGACAAAGACCCTAGCGACGAGGACTTCCATGGCACCCATGTCGCAGGCACCATCGGAGCCGCAGGGAACAACACCTTTGGTGTCGTTGGCGTCGCCTGGAATGTATCTCTCCTCCCGATCAGATTCCTTGGACCGAGTGGCGGCACCACCTCGGACGCTATTGATTGCATCACCTACTCGACCACGATCGGCGCCGACCTCAGCTCCAACAGCTGGGGTGGCGGAGGCTTCTCAACCGCCCTCCACGATGCGATCAATGCAGCCAACGATGCGGACATCCTCTTCGTCGCCGCCGCAGGTAACGACTCATTGGATAGCGATCAGATCACAAACTACCCCTCTGGCTACGAGGTCGACAACATCATCTCAGTCGCATCAACCACCCGCAACGACACTCTCTCTGATTTTTCAAACTACGGAGCCTCTTCCGTAGATTTAGGCGCGCCTGGCTCTGAAATCTTAAGTACATCCCCAGCCAATAGCTTTCGCCTTCTCAGCGGCACCTCCATGGCCACTCCCCACGTTTCCGGAGTCTGTGCGCTCATAAAAAGCCTTATACCCGATGCGAGTGCCGCACTTATAAAAGAAACCCTATTCGATACCGTAGATCCGCTGCCAGCGCTCTCTGGCATCACCACCACTGGAGGACGCATGAATGCTTTCGCAGCACTTCAGCGCAGCGGCATTCCCATCCTCACCCTCGCCCAATCAAATATCTTTGATGACACCAACGGAGATGGAATCCCCTCTCCTGGCGAGACTCTCAAGATCGCCCCTACAATTCAAAAATTTGGAATTGCACGAATCAACGATGTCGTCGCCACACTCCGTCAGGATCCCGGGCAATCCGGATTTATACTAAGCACCACCACTATTTCGCTCGGAGATATGGCACTACCCGGTTCCACCTCCACCCCCGCACCTGGATTCGAATTTTCACTCTCCATCGATTCGTCCCTAAGCACGCCATCCACAGGAATTTTCATCATATCACTCACCGGTACTCCTGAAGGTGGGACACTCACCACCTGGGAATACCCGCTGGACATCACTGCCCTCACCACTTCAACACTCGCAGGAACTGTCACTGAAATAGGCAACGGTGCACCCGTCCCCTCAGCATCGGTAATGATCCAAAGTCCAGCCAGCACGCAGACAGTCGCCACGGACAGCAATGGCGCATTCTCCGCCACCGTTACTGATGGCACACATTCTCTCACCGCTTCGGCACTTGGCTATATCACTGACGCGCCCGCGACCGTCGTCAGCCCGGGCGACTCGATTAACATCTCGCTCTTCCTTGGATCCCCAGCAATTGCCGGTGCTATCCTACCACTTCCAGCCCCCTTGCTTGCCGGAGATCGGGACACCACCACTCTACTAATTGAAAACGATGGTGATGTTCCCCTAGAATGGCAACTCGGCTCGATCTCCCAAGCCAACGCTCTATCCTACACTCTCCCAACGGCCTTTGTTTCAGGCAACAACCCGGATCTCGTAGCCGGCAACCATGCTACAGACTCCATTCTTCCTCAGATGGAATTATTCCTCAGCGATCTCACAGGAATATCCATCTATTTCCATGTGGAGCTTAATAACTATGCAGTGATTATTAACGAGCTACGCGAACGCGGAGCCATCGTTACCAGCGGAAGAGTCCTATCTTCGTCGCAAATTCCAGACGTCGACATTATTATCACCGATGACTCCATTGAAACTGGCTCGCACCTCGTTGACGCCCTCAGAACCTTCACTTCTAACGGAGGATCGCTTCTCGTGTCCGGGGACAACCCCTCCTCGCTCAACAATGTAAACGCACTCCTCCACGGCACAGGCATCACTGCAGAAAACCACAGTTTTCTTGATGCCGTCCTTACTGATATCCTTCCCCACCCCACTACTGAATCTGTCTTTGAGATTTCGGCTCTAGCCTATGGAAACGACTGCATCCTAGCCCCCTCTAGCGCGGCAATTCCTCTCATAGCTCTTCCAAATGGCAATTATTACGCCGTAGCTTCCTCCCTCGGCTCTGGTCGCATCATCGCTGCAGGCAACGAAATCCTTTCCTCATCTAGTTTCACATCACCCGACTCTCGTATCTTCGCCCATCAAGTTATCGGGTGGCTCGCACGCACTTCTAGTTGGCTCACCCTTGCGGAGACTTCTGGCACAATTGCTCCCGGAAGCAGCCAGACAGTCACGGCTCTCATAAACACTCAAAACCTCGCCGCTGGCCCCCACTCCCAAACAATCACTCTCACATCGAATGCCCCAGGGCTTCCCAACCTTGGCATCCCTTTTTCTATTACCGTAAATGACGCGCCTTCAATCACCCCCACCCCCGAAGCAATTGCTTTCGGCGAAGTGCTTGCCGGAGTTTCACGCACCGCCGAAATCACTCTTGAGAGTACCGGCACCGAGCCCCTCACCATCACCTCTGTTACCCTAGATGGCGCGGGGTTCACCTCGCCAGTAAGTGTTCCATTCACGCTAGATCCCGGAGCCTCGTCAACTTTCCCTGTCGAACTAGTGGCCACTGACGAAGGCTCCTATTCCGCGACACTCAGTATCGTATCAAATGATCCGTCAGATAGCCCCCTCATCATCCCACTTTCAGCCACGGCGCTCCTCCCTCCCGCGATAGCAATCGAACCCACATTAATTTCCGCCGAAGATCCTAGTGGCCAAGTCACCGAAATCGAAGCTAGCGTAGCCAACACCGGAGGCCTCCCTCTAGAATGGTCATTATCTTCAGTAGATTTCCCCGATACCACCACCGCTTCCCCCACCCTTCTCAACAAAGTTTCTGTCGGCTTCATCCTCGGCGACAATACTGCCACCACTTCGGGATATTCAGTACTCCGTGCAGCTCTCGCCGAGCAAGGAGCAATCGCGCACGACCTCCCGCGCCCATTTTCCGCCAGCGATCTCCAGAACATCGAAGTCATTTGGCTCAATGAATCTCAGACCGACCTCACTAGTAATGAAACGGACGCTCTTGAAGCCTGGTTTGCCGACGGAGCCGGCCTTTTCATCGAGAAACCGAATATTAGCGGGAACCTCCTTTCCAGAATCGGTAGTAGCCTCAACTCCACTAATAACTTTAACAACGTCCCGGCGTTCACAAATAACTTTGGCGTTCATCCTGTCACTTCTGAAATCTCTACAATCCAGCTCCCCACATCACTTCCGTTCCCCCGCTACGCCTTCCCTCTTTCCACATCTTCGCAGGCTGTTGTCACCTTCGAATCCTTCAATACAACGATATCTGCAGTAGCCGCAGAGAATCTCCCAGGCGGCAGGCTTTTGGCAGCTTCATTTGAAGGAATTTTCACCCCGCCTCAAATTGAAGATACCGATGCAGACAATCTAGCGCTCGGATTACAAGCGATCAGCTGGCTTTCTCAAGCGCCACCCCAATGGCTCTCACTCTCTTCAATCGCAGGAAGCATCTCCAGCGGGGACTCCGAATCTCTTGGGCTCACCACGGATTCGCGAAAACTCGTAGGCGGCACCTATACTGCAAACATCACCATCGCCTCCAACGATCCGATCACTAGCGAAGCTGTCCTACCTGTCACCCTCACCCTCGCCGGGGTTGCCGACCTCGCAGCCACACCAAGCACACTTGATCTCGGCTCCGTACAAGAAGGAGGGCACTCTACCGCCCTTCTCAACATTTCGAATCCAGGCTCAGCCTCAATCACAGTTACAGGAGCCTCCATTTCTGGCCTGCCATTTAGCGTAGACACCCCGACACCATTCACACTCCCCGCACAGCGCAGCATCCGGTTTCCTGTGAAATTCAGCCCTATCGATTCAGCACCTCACATGGGAACGCTAACGCTCACAACCGATGCCACTTCCATTCCCACACTCGAAGTAGCACTTGTGGGAATGGGTATTCCTGCACCAGACATCACCAGCAGCCTGGCCTCCCTTTCCTTAACCGCCGAAGCGGGCAGCACATCCGCGCCCCAAACGCTCACTATTTCAAATGATGGATTAGCTCCACTTCATTGGAATATGCATCCAAGCTACGGCACCTCCAATACCAGCATCCTCCAACACGCTGTAGTTAGCCCCCAAGCCAGCGAATATTTCACTCAAAGTTCCACAAGCAATATCCCTACCAGCACTGCCTCTGACGTCCCTCTTGAAAACTTCCTCCCCCTAGTCGATCAAGCACTTGCATCGGTAACATCATCGTTAGGTGACCTATTTCTCTTTGAGGGAGGAGAAGAGGGACAGTCGATCACAAGTGGCATTTACAGCTCATACGGCAACACAATCCGCCATACATCATCAAGCTTCGGAAATTCCCTCGCCTATTCTGATCGCAACATTGCCTCCTATTCAAATGGATCAGTGAATGCCCCCTACTTTACGGCAAAAGCACCTGGCATCTTCGCCCTTGCGAGCGACATCTCCGGAATTAGTGATTTTTCTGTCAACGGGCGCGTTAACTATCGAGAACAAATCGACGGAAGCGTAATCTCCACGATTCGAAATGGCGTCTCCTACCTAGGTTTCGTCTACCGACTTTCAGGAGGATCGGATCCCTCCATCAACCACCTAATTATCGTTCCTCAAGTAGGCTCACCCAGCCATTCATTCAGCACCTCTAGATATTCAGAAAGCCACAGAGTCACTGGCCTCGATGATATTGATCGCCTCTATTATCTTCTCTTTAGTGGAAAAGAGGGACGGTATATCACCGATACAGAAATGAGTGTTGCAATGGAAACATTCCTCGACAGCGCTGGCGGTGATTGGCTTTTGGCCTCTGGAAGCGGCTCCATACCAGCAGGAGATTCCACCACGATCGCCATATCAGCAGATGCCACCGGCCTTCTTGGCGGCGACTATACGGCGGCAATCTCAATCACATCCAACGATCCAGACGAATCGCCATTGATGATCCCAGTAGACTTTGCTGTCACCGGAACACCAGGCTTACTTGAGCCCGACCTTGACTCTTCTGGACTCAGCTTCGGCAACGTCGATCGCGGCTCTTCGCTCACTCTTCCTGTAACTTTCTACAATCCTGGCACTGCTCCTGTCACCATTTCCAATTTTTCCTCAGGGGAAACCGCCTACTCCGCAGCAATTGGCACCACCATCTTGCCACTCCGATCAGGCGCTGTGGAAATCACTTTTACCCCTGATGAATTCCGAGATTACCTATCTCAAATCACTCTCACTACAAATGGTGGCGCAATCTCTATTCCCGTTTCCGGAACCGGTATTATAGGAGATCTCCACACACTTTCCTGGGATCCTATCCCTACAGGCCTTCTAGTAAACACTCCGTTCTCCACGAGACTCACGGCCTACGACAAAGGGGAAAATCAGGTATCCACATTTCAAGATTCTGCAAAACTGGTCGCCTTTTCTCCGCCCGTAGAGATCTTTGAAAATGCCCTCACCCCAGCAGATTTCGCTACCACGCAATCAATCTTCAACAGCCATCTTGGAAATGAATACATCGTCGATACCGACATCACGATAACAAGCATCCAGCACCCTAGTGGCGTCCAAAATCTCACATTTTGGACAACGGATGGCACCCAGATCTACTCTTTCTCACCGCCCTCTCATACAGCCACCTGGAACCACTCATTACTGCCCAAGAACCTCAAATTTGCCGAAGGCGACAGGTTCGTTCTTACGATGCAATTTACATTATCTTCCAATCAAATTCCATCTAGCCCTCGGATTCAAAGCTTCCCTCACGGCCAGATAGGCCTTGCCTACTCCGGTTCAGGCAGCCAGTTCCCCCGGCGTACGACTTCGACATCCACCTTCCCTATCGGCTTCAGCTATGCAGTTGGACACCCAGAAGTAATCCCCATCTATCCTGGCAACACCTCCGCATTCTCGTTCGGACAATGGGACGGCGACGTATCCCTCGGCACCGCCAGCGATACCATTCAACTCGTCGCATTTCATTCAGACGCAGCGGAACCTGGACTCTCTGAAGTCTTCTCACTTTCAAAAACGGGAACCATCACCCTTTCCCTTCCGGCTTCCGTCCAAGAAGGAGATGGCCTAATAAGCGGTGCAGGGTCCGTCACCATTACACCCGTCCCAAATACTGATACGACGATTAGTCTCAGCAGCTCGTCTCCAGCCGATTGCTCAATCCCCCAGTTCGTTGTTGTGCCAGCAGGTGCCTCTACTGCATCCTTCGACGTCACCGTCCCGGACGACTTCCTTCTTGATGGCCCACAAAATGCTACAATCTCTGCACGCGCTGGCGGCTATGATACCCAACAACTGACGATCGATATCGAAGACAACGAAGCACCCAACTACGTTTTCTCCGCACCTTCCGCTATTTTCGAAGGTGATCGAAACACCAACATCACAACGACACTGCTTTTCCCGCGTGCGCCAGACTACGACGTCACGTTTACCTTCACTACGGATGACGCCTCACTTGTGACTGCGCCTGCTCCGATCACAGTTTTCGCAGGGCGAACCTCTGCTAGTGCAACTTTCACCATTCTCGGAAATAATCTGATCGGGAGCGACCAGATGGTCACCCTTACCGCAGCCTCTCCGGGCTGGCCGCAGCAATCGAGTGTGCTCAAAGTAATCGAAGACGACACTCTTCAGCTCTCACTCCAATTGCCTACCAGCCTAATCGAAGGAGCCTCCAGAACTAGTCACGTCACAATTCCGGGCTTATATCCTGATGATATCATAGTGAATCTTACTTCCTCATCGCCGTTCATCTCAGTTCCCCCATCTGTCGTAATTTCGGCTGGTTCGACAAGGGCATCATTCATAATTGCAACACTAGAAGATAATTTAGGCACTGGCACTATTGATGCCACCATTTCCGCTGCCACAGCAGTGCCTGGATTTGGATCCAAACAGGGAACAATCACCGTATTTGACAATGACCCTCACCATTTCCGTTTCCTTCCCATTCCTATAAATCAACGAGCAACCATACCTTTCGCGGTCACCGTGCGCGCAGAAAACCCCGACGGCACAGAAGTCACTGCATTTTCAGGTGATGTGCAACTGGCAGCTTCCGCAGCCGACGGCACAGCACTCACCACCTCACCAAGTAGCCTGCGCTTCTTCACCTATTCCAGACCAGCAGGCACCTGGCACGGCGAAGTGCAGCTCTTATCAGGGGCTTCGACACCGGCATCTTTAATTGCAACTCATACGGATAGCGGAGCAACAGGCACCAGCAATACTTTCGGAATTACGGACCCCCGCATTTCAGTGACTCCTGGCTCTCTCACACTTGCCGCCACTATCGGCGAAACTATCACGCAGGAATTAACTCTGGAAAACACCGGAAGCGGCTCCCTCAATTGGTATGCATCGTCTGCCCCCGAAGGAATCGATAACAACCCTGCTACTCTTCCGCTTCAGACTATTCTCAGCGGATTTGAAGCAAATTCCACGTCTATCACCGACATCATTCCGCACCGCTTCGATTTTGAAGGCGGCGATACAGGCTCTGAAATTGGCCCCGGCTCCCTGTCTCCCACACTTCATTCCGCAGGAAACAGCATTTTCATCGATCCGGTATATTATAGGCCTGTTTCAATTCCCTATTCAAATGGTGCCATTTCACCACTCGGCGTGAATCTCCCTGGGAATTATTTTACAAGTAAAGTTCCTGGACTTTTTGTATGCGTTGCGGATGTCCCCATAATTAGAGGATTTTCGATAACTGGCAGCACCGCTTTTCCTTCCAACGGAACCGTTTCCAACTCCACATTCTCTACCAGGATTGGCTCCTCAAAATTCAAAGGTTATCTCCGGAAAAACGTCGGTTTCCCGGGAGTCTCGCTCAACCAGCTTTTCATTGTTCCGGATGACGGAGCAATCGAACCTCTCAGCGCAGAATCTTCAACTCAATCCGGCTCAGATTTCCACGAACTCACCAGTTCATTCAATAGATCGTCTTCAGCACCAACTCGCATTTTCCATCTCTTATATGCCACCAATGAAGGGATTACGGATGACATTGAGGATTTTGCAATCATGCGCAGATTCCTCGAAGCGATCACTCCAGAAACTTGGCTCAATTTAGATCTCACGACTGGATCAAACGCAGCTGGAGAGACTTCCACTCTTACCGCTTCGATCGACACCACAGGTCTTGCCAGCGGGAACTACGTCAGCAATCTCATCTTCGATTCGAATGATCAGTCCACTCCTTCAGTAAGTATCCCCGTTTCCCTAAGCATTAACGAGCCGCTCACATCCTACGTATGGGATCACATCGCTCCATTCCAAATCTCCGAAAGCCAGATAGCAGTCCGTCTTTCCGCCCAGGATGCCCTCGGCAAGGTTATCACCTCTTATGAAGGAACTGCGGATATCTCTCTCATCGCCGAAGGGAACCCACCGGAAGAACTCCAGACCGTCACATTCGTTGCCGGAGTCTGGGAAGGTCTTATCAGGATACCCGAAGTCAATCCTTCGGTGACCCTAGAGGCCTCAAGTGAAAACGGTTTCACCCCAGGTATAAGCAATACATTTGCTTCAATATCACCCACTCTCGTGATTAATCCCGAACCAGAATATACGGGAGGCTCTCAGAATACCATTTCGTGGAATGAACTACCGAGCACTCAAATCACCGAAATTCAGTATGACTCCGACGCATCATTCTCTAATCCCATCATCGGAAGACGGAATGGTAGCACCACATTTACGACTTCTGCCCCACTCGAAGAAAAGGCCTACTATTTCCGCGTCCGCGCCGTCCTTGAGGATGTATATACGACCACTTATGGCTCGTGGAGCGCCCCCGTCGTCTCCATTCAGGATAAGACACAACCTACCCTACTCCTTGACCAGCCCGCGACGTCACTCACCATAGTAGGAGACACCCCTCTCCTCTCGGGCACGATTTCCGACATCAGCGGTATCAGTGAATTCACCATTTTGGGCAATGCGGTCACTGTCGATCCTTCAGGAAGATGGTCACACTCATTCCCTGCCATCCAAGGCTCTTCTCAGAGTATCTCATTTGTCGCCCATGATGGAGCGACTCCTCCAAACCTTCATTCCCACACCATTACGGTAAACCGCCCTACCGATGCCGATTCAGACTTCTTGCCCGACGATTGGGAAAGTGCCCACAACTTCGATGCCTCTCAAGACGCCACGGCAGACTTCGATGGCGATGGTATAAGCAACCTCCTAGAATTCCTCTCTGGCTCCGACCCCTCTAAAGCCGAATCGAGCTTCGAGCCGACCTCTCAAATCATCGTTACTCCCCCAACCTCGCTGGGAGGAGATGTCGGAGGCACTTACCTCTACCTTCAATACTACCAACGCCGCGACATCATCGGAGCCACCATCGATATCGGTCTTTCCACTGATATGGATTCCTGGGATTTTGGAAATTCCCACCACGAGCCCGTCAGCCGGACTCCCGTTCCTGGAAGCACACACACCGACACAAGATCTGTTCGCTTCCATCAAGATCTCAGCACTCCCGATGCCTCCCGAGCATTCATTCGACTGCGAGCAAAGACTCCATAGCGGTGCCCCGCACTTCAGATGCGCGTGCCAGGGGCTAGCTCTAGGGAGTGAAGAGTTTGGAGTTAGTTTAGTTGTGGGTTCTGGTAGTGTCGGGCGACATAGTCGTCCGGCGATAGATAGCCGAGCGAGCAGTGAAGGCGCGACCGGCTACACCTTGGCTCCTGAGTTTCGCGTGCCATGCCTGGGCTGCCATAACAGCGGGTGTGCCGGTGGGCGTGGATCTCCGGGAGGCGTCGAGGATCCTGGTGTCCTCGACTTCACGGGGGGAGGACTTACGCTTTCTCCACCTGTAGTAACCGGATTCGCTTCCCCCGTTCGCCTGCCTGTCGAGCTTGTCCCTCTCTCTGAGAGAGCCCAGGGAGACGCCCAGATCGCGTGGCGATCTGAGCTTTGGGCAGCGTGCTGGTGCGATAGAGCCCGATGGCGTCGCGCTTGAATTCGTCGTCGTAGTTCTTATCTGGTTTAGACATGAGATCTTGTAGCCTAAGGGCTGCGCGATCTGTCTCCACTGTTTCGGGGGAACTTCACACTCATTTTATTACTCCCCAGTCCAGAGCGATTCGGGGAGCGGTGCCTTTTCGAGAAGTGCGTCGATCGCAGCGAGTTCGTCATCGGCGAACGTCAGATTCTCGACTGCTTTACAATTTGCTCGGACTTGCTCGACGCTGCTTGCACCCATTAACGCGGAAGTGACCCGTGGATCGCGCAGCACCCAGGCGATCGCCATTTGGGCGAGCGTTTGGCCGCGGTCTCCGGCGATCTCATTTAATCCCCGGAGAACTTCGATGACTTCTGGACTGAGATCATCGCCACGGATGAGACCCTCAGTATTCGCAGCACGCGAATTTTCTGGGACACCATTGAGATATTTGTCGGTAAGCAGCCCCTGGTAAAGCGGACAAAACGCGATCATTCCGAGCCCGAGATCCGCGGCTCTATCCCTCAGCCCCTGCTCGATCCAGCGGTTAAACATCGAATAGTTTGGCTGATGAATAATGATTGGAGCCCAGCCGTTGCGCTCGCAAATCGCGACGGCCTCCTCTGTCTGTACAGTATTGTAACTACTGATACCCGCGTAGAGCGCCTTCCCCTGCTCGACCGCCGAATTCAACGCACCGAGTGTTTCCTCTAGAGGAGTATCCGGATCGAATCGGTGGCTGTAGAAGAGATCCACGTAAGGCATCTTCATCCGCTCAAGAGACTGCTCGAGGCTATTCAGCAGATATTTCCGCGATCCCCATTCCCCGTAGGGTCCCGGCCACATGTCGTAGCCCGCCTTCGTCGAAACCACGATCTCGTGCCGCGGGAGTTCCTTGAGAATCTGGCTCACGTTCGTTTCGGCGCTGCCATAGGGCGGCCCGTAGTTATTTGCCAGATCGAAGTGGGTCACGCCGCTATCGAAAGCAGTCGTCACGATCTCTCGCTGGAGCGCCGTCGGGCTATCGCCCCCGAAATTATGCCAGTGCCCGAGCGTGATCGCGGGCAACTTTAACCCCCATTTCCCGCAGCGACGGTAAGGCATGCGTCCATCGTAGCGTTCGGCATCGGGGGTATAGCTCATGCGCGAGCATCGCGAAAATTCGGCGGTCTCATAGCGAAAATATGTCACTTGCTCCCGGCGTCATCTCCTCGAAGCCGCCTTGCCCTCCCAATTTTTCCTGCCATAGTGGCCGCCCGGCGAAAAGCGCCCTTAGCTCAGCTGGATAGAGCAACGGATTTCTAATCCGTAGGTCACAGGTTCGAGTCCTGTAGGGCGTACCATCGCGGTTTTCCCTTCCTTTATGCGACGCATCGAAGCCATCATTAAACCGTTTAAACTTGAGGAGGTGAAACTCGCTCTTGCTGAGGTAGGTGTGGTGGGGATGTTTACGACCGATGTGAGCGGCTACGGTCGCCAAGGAGGGCATAGCGAAATTTACAGGGGATCGGAATATACGAAGGATTTCCTCCCGAAGCTGAAGATCACTGTAGTCGTCGACGATTCGAAGATGGACACCGTGATTGATGCGATCCAGGAGGCTGCGAGGACAGGAAAAATCGGAGATGGGAAGATTTTCGTCTCCGCGATTGATGATGTCATCCGAGTGCGAACTGGCGAACGTGGTGCGGAGGCACTTTAGAACACATATTTTATGAACTACGGCGAAGCGATCCTCCTGGGAATTATCCAGGGTCTTACTGAATTTCTCCCCATTTCTTCTTCGGGGCACCTGGCTCTTGGCCAGGAATTACTGGGGATGGAAGACGTCACTGTCACCTTCGATCTGCTGCTCCACGCGGGCACATTGCTCACGGTGCTTCTTTATTTCTGGCGGCCACTTTTCGAGATGACGCAGGCGCTTTGGCAGAAAGAGCGTACGGAAGATCGCAAGCTGATTGGTCTCCTTGCGATTGCTACGGTGCCGGCGGTGCTAGTCGGTTTTACCCTGCAAGATCCTCTTGAGCAGGTGAAGCACTATCCGATGGCGGTCTGCGGCTTGCTCATCCTCACAGGCATTCTTCTGATGCTCCCCAATTGGCTGCGCAAAACGGCTCCTACGGAGGGGCACACCGTGATGAACTCGATTGTCATGGGAATCGGCCAAGCACTCGCGATCCTTCCTGGAATCAGCCGGTCGGGCTCATCAATCTCACTGGGGATGCTGGTGGGACTGCGACCAGAGAAAGCAGCTCAGTTTTCCTTCCTCATGGCAATTCCGGCGATCTCCGGAGCGATTATCCTGAAGCGCGATGAAATTGGCACGCTCGCCACAAGCCCGGATGTGGGACCTTACGCAGCGGGCGCTGCAGCGGCATTTCTCACGGGGATTGGAGCAGTTTACCTCGTGATGCGCCTGATTAAGACCGGGAAGTTTGCCATCTTTGCTTACTACTGCTTTGCGATCGGGCTTGCCGGACTCCTCTATTTCGGAATGGTAAGGAGCTAGGCTCTCGCTTTGATCATGATCTCCTCCCTCCGCCCTCTCCTCCTTTCTGCGGCACTTTGTCTGTTGCCAAGCGTGGTTTCGGCGAAGCCGGAAAAGATTCTCGCGCCATTGGCAGATGGTTTTGATTACCCCGTGGGCAAGCCCAACGCGGTGAATTACTACAAGGCACGCGGCTTCTGGCCTGGAGTCCACCCTGGCGAAGACTGGAATGGAAAAGGAGGCGGGAATACCGATCTTGGAGACCCGGTTTATTCGATTGCTCATGGAGTCGTCGTCGCTTCTGCCGATTATAAGCGGGGCTGGGGACACTGCGTGATCGTCCGACATGCCTACCGGGCAGCGGATGGGAAAATCCGCTATGTCGATTCCCAATACGCCCACCTGAATGTGCGCAATGTGAAGCTCCATCAGGTAATTGAGCGTGGGACTAAGGTGGGCACGATCGGCACTGCTCACGGAAAATACCTTGCCCATCTTCATTTCGAAATTCGGAAAAACCTTCGGATCGGAATGAATCGCTCTCAATTTAGCCGCACCTACGAGCATTATTACAGCCCAACGCCTTTCATTCAGAAGCACCGCAAGCTCAAGAGTGCCCGCCGCCGCCACCAAATCCCGGTAAACACCTTTGCCGCTTACGGAAGCTCGAAATATCCGGCAGCCGCCAAAAACCTGCCCTCGGGCAAGATCCCAACTGTCCCAGATGACAAATCGCGCAAGCTTGATCCCAAGCTGAAGAAAAGAATCGCGGACAACCGGTCGGACGCAAAAGAGGAAGAGGAATTCGAAGGGTTTTGGAAACGCCTCAAAAACCGGATCAAACCAGGTAAGCCGACCGAAGGAGGCACAGAGTAATCTCGGGGAAGCTCCCCGCACTCCCACAGGCCTAGCCGGCGAAAGCCGCTCAGCGCTAGCTGCCCCTGATGCCTTCCATCGACACTCACCTCTCTGATCTTCTCCCCCTACTTGCGGGAGCTCCGGGCTTTGCCGAGGCACTTGCCATCGCCCGCAAAGGTAAAAGCGCGCAAATCTCCCAAGTGACCCCTGCGGCTTGGGGAGGAATTGCGGCATCTATCACCGCACAGGCGCGCCCCGGCCAACGCATCTGGCTCATCGCGCCGGAAATCAAGACACAGGAACGTATTCATGCAGAGCTTCCCAGCTGGAGCCAGCGAGCGATCTTTCTCCCTGAGCTAGGCTTCTCTCCTGGCGAAGCCATCATTCCAGATCCAGAAAACACCGCTGAACGACTCCACGTTTTCCATCAACTCGCTGCCGATTCCGAAGACCCGGACACCGCCTCCGGCGGAAACTCACGCATCCCCGTCGTCGTCCTGGGCAGCTCGCTTGAGGAAGACGTGCCCGCCCCCAAATCGGTGCACGATCGCGAGCGATCCCTTCGCCTAGGCGAAAACTTCGCGCCCGAAGACTTTGTCGCCCTGCTCGAAAAAGCTGGCTATGAGCGCGTCGCTATCGTCGCTGAGCGCGGCACTTTCGCTCTCCGAGGCGGTATTCTCGACGTCTATTCTTGGCACTCCCCTGCCCCCGTTCGCTTCGAGTATTTCGATACGGAAATTGATTCTATTCGCCGCTTCGATGTCGATTCCCAGACCTCGATCACCACTCTGGAAGAAGCGACCGTGCTCCTTGATCGTTCCTCACGTGATACTGATTTCTGCAAGCTCCGCGAGTATATCCGCAAAGGCGATCTGCTCGTGGTCTTCGGAGATCCCAAGGAATTCCCTGATCGCCCCCACCTTCATATCACTGCCGCAGGCGCGGCTGGAGATACTCCTACAGCGTGCTACGAAAGCCCGGTGGGGAGTTTCGCCGCAGGCGATTTCATTGTTCAGGATGCCGCGCGTAAAGTCTTCTTCGATCAGCTCCGTGAATGGCGGCACTCCAGCTGGAAAGTCATCATGGTCTTTCACACTTCTGGCGAGCGCACACGCTTCCAAGAGCTACTGGAAGGCCACGAAGACGCTGCGGATGCCCTCGAAATGGCCACGGGGAAACTTGCCCGCGGCTTCACCGCACCTGCTGCCAAAATCGCAGTTCTAGCCGATGCCGAAATCTTTGGCCGCTACCAACACCAGCGTGCCCGCCGCGCATTCTCCAAAGAACGCACACTTGCCGCCCGCCGAGACGGCTCCACGACCGACTTCAAAGAAGGCGATTACGTCGTCCACCTCGATTACGGAATCGGAAGATACGAAGGACTGCGTCGCGCAGAAAAGACCGACGAGGACGAATCCGCCGAAGATACACTCGTCATTGAGTTTGCCGAGAAAGCAAAGTTATACGTCCCCGTCCAGCAGAGCCATCTGATCTCCCGCTACGTCGGCACCGGCAAGAGTGGCCCGCCACTAAGTAAGTTGGGAGATGGGAAATGGTCGCGTGCACGAAAGAAAGCCGAGCGAGCCGTCGAAGATTACGCTGGGCAACTCCTCGGAATTCACGCCGAGCGTGAGACGCTCGAAGGCTACGCCCATGAGCCGGATGGTAAGTGGCAATACGAATTCGAGAACGCATTCCACTACAAGGAAACTCCCGATCAGCTTCGCTCAATTTCCGAGACAAAGGCCGATATGGAATCCAAGAAACCAATGGATCGCCTCATCTGCGGCGACGTCGGATTTGGAAAAACAGAAATCGCCATCCGCGCTGCATTCAAAGCCATTATGGGAGGCAAGCAGGTGGCCTTCCTCTGCCCCACTACCGTCCTCGCCCAACAGCACTTTAATAATTTAAAGGAGCGTTTCTCCGATTACCCCATCACCATCGAACTTCTTTGCCGTTTCCGCACTGCCGCTCAGCAGCGCATCGCAGTGAAAGGCTTACACGATGGCTCAGTAGATATCGCCATCGGCACCCATCGCCTCGTCTCCAAAGACATTGGCTACAAAAACCTCGGTCTCGTCATCATCGATGAGGAGCAGCGCTTCGGTGTAAAACACAAAGAAAAATTCAAAGACCTCTTCCGCCTTACCGACGTCCTTACCCTCTCCGCCACCCCCATTCCTCGCACTCTCTACCTATCCCTCATGGGCGCGCGAGATATGTCCACCATCGACACAGCTCCGATAAATCGCACCCCCGTCGCCACGAGCGTCTGCTCCTACGATACCCAATTAATTAAGACCGCGATCGAAGCCGAGCTTAAGCGAGGCGGCCAGGTCTTCTTCCTCCACAACCGCGTAAAGACCATCGAACGCACCGCGAATATGATTCGCGAACTCGTCCCCAATGCACGTGTCATCGTAGGGCATGGCCAGATGGAAGACGGCGTGCTCGAAGAAGTGATGCACGCATTCGTCGAGCACCGCGCGGACGTCCTCCTCAGCACGACGATCATCGAATCAGGAGTCGATATCCCTAACGCAAATACGATTCTCATCGACCGGGCCGACCGTTTTGGCCTCGCCGACCTCTATCAGCTTCGGGGCCGCGTAGGCCGCGCTGGAGCCAAAGCCTACGCCTACCTTCTCGTCCCCAAAGACATGATGGCCGAAGGCGACGCTCGAAAGCGCATCAATGCCATCAAGCAATACTCAGCACTCGGATCCGGCTTCAAAATCGCCATGCGCGACCTCGAAATCCGAGGCGCAGGAAATCTCCTCGGCACCCAACAGCACGGCCACATCAACGCCGTAGGATTTGAAATCTACTGCAAGCTCCTTCGCACCGCAGTCGCCCGCCTCCAGGGAAACAAAGCCAAAGGAGCCGGCGTCGGCATTCGTGGCGATGTCGCCATGCGCCTCGATTACATCAGCACGAGCGAGACCGCATTCATTCGCGAGCCCGAAGGCGTGCTCCCAGCATTCCTCCCCGCGAGATACATCACCGAGCCAGAGCTCCGCATCACCGCCTACCGCGACCTTGCAGAGACCGCCTCGCTCAAAGAAGTCCGCGCCCTTGGCAAAGCCTGGAAAGATCGCTTCGGAGAGCCCCCCGGCTGCGTCGAGAATCTCCTCCTTGTCAGCGAAATCCGCGTCACAGCAGCACGCGCAGGCATCACCGTCGTAGAAGTGCTCAAGAGCAAGCTCATGCTCACCCGAAATGGCGACACCATCCTCATCGGAAACCGTTTCCCCCGCCTCACCACCACCACGCCCCTCGAGCAGCTCGAAGAAACCTACGATATGGTGCGATCCCTTTGATTGCCCATCCTTGGATAAAAAAACGACCCCCACGGCTCATCCAATCCCGCAGCGTGCCGGCGCCGCACGCACTGCCCTCTTGCCCCCCGCCTCCGGTATGGTAGGAAAGAAGCAGATTTCACCGATGTCCCGAATACACAACATCTCGGGCACCGCCGCCCTGCTTGCGGCACTTGCCCTCACCATCACCTCCACCACCCCTGCCCAAGAGGTCTACAATGGCTTAGCAGCCGTCGTAAATGGCAATCCCGTCACCCAATCCGAAGTGAGGGAACTCGTTCGCGCGCAGGAGTTTCTGCTCCGCAGGAAATACCCTGCTGGGGGAGATTCCTACGATAAGGAGGTCGCAAAGCTCCGCGATTCGGCGCTCGATGATCTGATTGATCGCGAACTCATCCTCTCTGATTTCCAGAGCAAAGGGCTGGCGATGAAAGATCAGCACGTGAATATCACATTGGATCAAGAAATTCTTGAGCGCACTAAAGGAGATCGCGGCGAATTCCTCAAGCAGCTTGCCGAAGCCGGCATCAGCCTTAAAAAATACAAAAAAATCCTCCGCGATCGACTCATCGTCTCCGCAATGCGTGCGAACGAGACTCGCGATGTCGCCCCGCCCACTCCGGCTGAGCGCGATGCATTCTTCAAGAAAAACTCCGATCTTTTCCGCGAGAAGTCATTTGTAAAGCTCAGCACCATCACCATCGCCAAGCGCATGCAGGATCCCTCGATCACCGAGGCCAGCCAACGCAAACTCATCGAAGAAATCCGACGCAGAATCCTCAAGGGAGCGAATTTCGCCTCCGAAGCCAAAACCTATTCACAGGATTCCACTTCCGAGCAAGGTGGCGACCGTGGCTGGATCGATGCCGACAAAAGCCCGCTGAATGGCACCGTAACCAATGCCGCATTCGCCCTCAAATCCGGCCAGGTCAGCGGAATCATCGAAGACCGCAACGCCTTCTACCTCCTCAAGGCCGATCAGGTGAATAAAGGAAAACTCAAACCCCGCGCCGAAATTGAAGACGAACTCAATCAGCGCGTCATCCAAATGAAGCGCAGAGAGGCCAACGACGCCTGGATGGAAAAACTCCGCAGCGACTCGCGAATCAAACGCTACTGAGCGTCACGCCGCCTCTTCCCCTTTCCCCCCCCTTCCCCCCTTTTTATGTCAGATTTCTCCACCCTCGGCCTTTCCGAGACCGTCATGCAGGGCGTCAACGACGCCGGCTACACCACGCCCACCCAGATTCAGGCCGAATCCATTCCGATCATTCTCGCAGGCAAAGACCTCGTCGGAGCCTCCCAGACCGGCACCGGTAAGACCGCCGCCTTCATGCTCCCCACCCTCTCCCGCCTGGGAGAATCCGGGAAGCTCCGCTGCCTCATCCTCGAGCCCACCCGCGAACTCGCCTCCCAAGTAAAGTCCGCCACTGAGGATCTCGGAAAAAACACCAACCTCAAAACACTCCTCGTCCACGGCGGCGTCTCCTACGGCCCGCAGAAAGACGGCCTTGAGGCAGGCGTCGATATCGTCGTCGCCACCCCCGGTCGCCTTCTCGACCACATGCAGCAGAAGACCATCGACCTGAGCAATATCGATGTGCTCATCCTCGATGAAGTCGATCGAATGCTCGACATGGGCTTCCTCCCCGATGTGCGCCGCATCGTGAAAGCGCTCCCAGAAAACCGCCAGACGCTTTTCTTCTCAGCCACCATGCCGCCCCAGATCGAAGGCCTCGCCTCCTGGGTGCTCAAAGACCCAGAAGCCGTCGAGATCGGTGCCCGCCGCTCCGCTGCGGAAACGGTTTCCCACTACTTCTACCCCGTCACCGACTCCCAGCGCTACGAACTCCTCATGGCGCTCCTCAAGAAAACCGATTTCCACAGCGTCATGGTTTTCACCCGCACCAAAGCCCAGGCCGACCGCCTCTTCGCAGATCTCCAAAAAGCCGGCGACTACAAGTGCACCATCATGCACGGCGACATCCGCCAGGGCGACCGCGTGAAAGCCCTCGAAGGCTTCCGCGATGGAAAATTCGATGTCATCATCGCCACCGATCTCGCCGCCCGCGGCCTCGACATCTCGAACGTCTCCCACGTCATCAACTACCAGGTCCCCGAAAACGCGGACGACTACGTCCACCGTATCGGCCGCACCGGTCGCGCCCAAAAAGAAGGCGACGCCTACACCCTCCTCTCCGGAGCAGAGCTCGAGCACGCGAAAAACATCGAAGACTTTATCGGCCAGAAGGTCCCCCGCAAAAAATGCGAAGGCTTCGATTACAAATACACCGCCCTCCTCGATGACACCGATCCCGGTGCCAGAATCGCCGGAATGGTACGCAAGCGTAAGACCGGCATCAAGCGCCGGAGGCGCTAGCTCCACCCCATGGTTGGATATTTCAAAAACGAGCCTTGGCACCATGATTTTTCCAATGAAATTTGAATCCCTGCCCCTCCAAGACGTCAACTCAACGATGTTGAATTCTTCCCGATGGAGTAAATCATTAAGTTTGGTGGCGCTCCTTGGAGCTATGGCTGGGTCTCTGTGGAAAACCAACGGCACGACGACTGGTGAGATCCGAGCGCTATTATAACAACGAGAGCGCGCTAGATTATCCTCTTTGCGTCCCAGTCCGCCAGGATATCCCGAGAGAACGGGTCACCCTCAGCCTCGAAAATACGAAGTTGCTCAAGGGCATACTCACGGACCGCTGCATCTGGGTTTTCAAGAGCCTGGTCGAGTAACTGCGGATCTGCATAACGCTCGAAAAGCTTCCGCGCCTCGACCGCATTGCACTTGGGAAGGCGCTCAGAAAAGCGCTTTTTGATGAGCGTTTCGAGAAAATTCAAGTCTCCCCCATCTCGTTCTCTCCCTGTATTCATCTTCGTGATGTAAAGATCGATCGGATCAGGAAGCCTTGTCCCGTCCTCAAGCAAAGATCCGTTTTCCCAGAACGTTTCGAAATCCTCTAGCGTGCATTCGCTCGCTTTGTAAAAAATATCCAAAGGCATCGAAAGGCCGAGAAT
>CALAIY010000127.1 GCA_937922595.1 uncultured Verrucomicrobiales bacterium
TGAGCCCCCCCACAAGTGCGGAGACGAAGATGGCTAAGTAGAGGACTCCGCTGAGGGTGGTGAAGATGGCGGCCACTTTTGCTGCGGGGGTGGCGGGGACGATGTCGCCGTAGCCTAGGGTGGTGAGGGTGGAGAAGCTGAAGTAGATTTCGTCGGCTCGGGTGATGGGGGTTTCCGAGAGAAGATTGGTCAGCGGGGCTGCGGAGATGACAGTGAGTAGGCGATAGGAGAGGGTCCAGAAGAGACCTAGGAGGAGGTAGCCGGCGATTCCGGCTAAGAGGCGGTCGGATTGTTTTACTTTAGGCTTTAGGAAACTGTGGGAAATGATGGCGTAGAAGAGCATTACGTGGGCTCCGGCTACAAAAAGGAGATGAACTATTTCGGCTGGTTTCCCTGGGCTGAGGGCTCCGGCGGTGATGGCTCCGAGGGCTATTGCGATATAGGAGATGAGCCAGCGTTTGCTATTGGCGAGGACATAGCCTCCGGCGCAGAAGAAGCTGGCATAGATGACGTTGATCCAAATGGCTTCCTTAAGGGAGTCTTCCCAAAGGGCGGAGGTTCCGATGAGGAGGATTTCGGCTGCGAGGAGGAGGGCTGCGCGGTTTCTTCTGGAGGCGGGGGTCATGCGGTGGTTTTTTCCCGGAAGAAGATATTCAGGAGAACGGGGCAGAGGACGAGGGTGAGGACGGTGCCGAAGCCGAGGCCGAACATCATGGCGTTGGCCATGGATTTCCACATGCCGCCGCCGGAGATGGCGAGGGGGAGGAGGCCGATGATGGTGGTGATGGTGGTCATGATGATGGGGCGGAGGCGGGAGCGGGCGGCCGTCATGATGGCTTCTTCGGTGGCGAGGCCGGAGTCTTTCTGGCTATCGAATTCATCGATTAATAGGATGGCGTTATTGACGATAATTCCGAGGAGGGCGATGATTCCAAGGAGGGTCATGAAGCCGAAGGAGGAGCCGGTGAGGAGGAGGCCGGGAACGATGCCGACGAGCATGGGTGGGATGGTGCAGAGGATGATTCCGAAGCGGCGAAGGCTATTGAATTGGCTGATGAGGATGAGGGCGAGGATTCCTAGTGAAATGGGCATGGCGGCTCCGAGGCTGCCGCTGGCTTTGGCGCTTTCGGCGGCTTCTCCACCGTATTCGATGCGGTAGCCGCGGGGGAAGGTTTCGACGAGTTTTGCGAGGCGGGGTTGGATATCGGCGAGGACTTCGCTTGCAAAGCGGCCGCGGACTTCTGCACGGATGGTCATGGTGCGGACGGTGTTTTCGCGGAGAATTGATCCGGGGAGGAATTCGGGGCGGACGTCGGCGACCTGACTAAGAGGGACGGCGCCGCCATTGGCTCCGTAGACGGGGAGGTCGCGGATGCGTTCGGGATGCTCCCGGAAACTCTCGCGACTGCGGACGACGACGGGGGTGACTTTGTCGCCTTCGCGGTAATTGGTCGCGGTTTGCCCTTGGTATTGGATATTGAGGGCGGCGGCGATGGATTGGGTGGTGAGGCCGAGGCGGCTGGCTTTTACGGGGTCGGGATCGACGCTGACTTGTTTCACCCAGGCTCCCCAGTTGTCGCGGATGTCGGTGGTGCCATTTACCTGGGCGATCTCGGACTGAATTTGGTCGCGCAGGGTGTAGAGAGTTTTCAGGTCTTTTCCGTAGAGTCGGATCTGGATGGGTGAACCTACGGGTGGACCGGTCTCTAGAGATTTTGCGGAGAAGCGGGCATCGGGAAAGGCGTCGCGGGCATAATCGGAGACGGATTCCATGATGGCTTTCACATCCTCGGGCTTGCCGGATTTAGTGAGGATGCTGAAAAACGCGTAGTTAGGATTCGAAGGCTCAGGGGAGAGGGAAAGATACCAGCGGGGGCCGCCGTTTCCGATCCAGGAGGCGACGGTGCGGAGTTCTTCGCCGTGGGTTTCCTGGAGCCAGGTTTCTAACTTATTAACTTGGGTTTCGGTTTCTAAGATGTCGCGGCCGAGGGGGAGTTCGAAATCGGCGATGAATTGGCCGCGTTCATTTGGTGGGAAGAAGATATTGGGGATAAATTTGAAGGCCCAGGCAGATGCGATGGTGAGGGCGATGATGATGGCGGGCACGACCCAGCGGAGGCGAAGGGAGGTGCTGAGGAATTTCTCGTAGGGGGTGTAGAGCTTTTGGAAGATGCGGCCTACGAAGGTTTCTTTCTCGAGAGGTTTTAAGAAGTAGAAGCAGAAGAGGGGAATGATGGTGAGTGAGAGGAGCCAGGAGGCGAGTAGGGTGATGGAGACAACGGCGAAGAGGCTGTAGGTAAATTCGCTGGTGCCACCAGATGCGAGCGCCACTGGGGAGAAGGCGGCGATGGTGGTGGCACTGGCGGCGAGTAGGGGAATGGTGAGGTTTTTCACCGCGCCGGTGCAGGCGTCGGATCGGCTTTCGCCGTTTCCGAGGCGGACGAGGATCTGCTCGCTGACGACGACGGCATTATCTACGAGGAGGCCGAGGGCGATGATGAGCGCGGCGATGGACATCATTTCAAGCTGGACGCCAGCGAGGGGCATCGCGGAGAAACAGAGGAGGATCGCGGAGGGGACAAGGACGCCGACGACGAGGGCGATGCGAAGTCCCGCGAAAAGGAACATAACTAGAACGACGAAGAAAAATGCCTGCCCGAGATTTACGATGAAGGCGTTGATCGATGCGCTGACGTATTCTGGCTGGAAGAAGGCGCTGGCGATCTGGAGGCCGAGGGGGAGCGTCTTTTGTAGATCGTCGATGGTGGCTTGAATGCGTTCGCCGACTTCGGTGACGACGCCTCCTTTCACCATGGAGACGGCGATGGTAATGACGCGTTCCCTGTCTAGGTGGGCGAGTTCTGAGGGCGGATCTTCGTAGCCACGCCGAACGGTGGCAAAATCCTGGAGCATTACGGAGCCTGTTTCTCCAGGGAGAGAGAAGCGTAATGAGGCGAGTTCTTCGAGGCTTTCGAATTCGCCGAGGGTGGCGACGGTGATGCGTTCGTTTCCTGATAGAATATTTCCGCTGGAGGCGATGGTGTTTTGCCCGCTGAGCTGCTGGGCGATGCCTTCGGGAGTGAAGCCGAGGGAGGCGAGTTCATTACTGGAGAATTCGACGTAGATTTTTTCGTCGCGGACGCCGTGGAATGCGACGCGGGCAACGCCCTCTACCGCTAGGATGGCATCGCGGATATCTTCAGCGTAATCGAGGAGTTCGGCAGGGGTGAAACCGTCACCACTCAGGGCGTAGACGTAGGGAAAGATATCGGCGAATTCATCGTCCCCGACGAATGGGGTGCCGGTGCCTTCGGGGAGTGTTGCTTCGGCGACTTTGTTGCGCAGGCGTTGCCAGATGGGGGCGAGGTCGAAGTATTTGTCGTGGAGCTCGACGTTGAGGATGGAGAGGCCGTTCTTAGAGGTGGATTTAATTGTTTTCACCTCGGCCATCTGGCGGATGGCTTGTTCAAGGACTTCGGAGACTTCTTGCTCCACCTGGATAGAGGATCGTCCAGGATAGGGCGTGACGACCTGCGCATTCCGAATGGTGAATTCGGGATATTCGAGACGCCCAATACTGAGGAAGGTCTGCACTCCGAGGAAGAGGAGCGCGGCGTAGAGCACCAGCATGGTGCGGGTGTTTTTGAGAGTGAAGGCAGCGAGGTTCATCCGGCAGTTTTTTCCCTAGTTAGTAGATTCCGTGATGGTCACTACGGCACCTTCAGAGAGGTGATGAACACCGCGGGTGACGACGATTTCGCCGGGGGAGAGTCCGTCGAGAATTTCGAGGGTGCCTTCGGTGCTGAGTTTACCTATCTTTACCATGCGCTTCGAGACGGTGCCTTGGCCACCGGAGGTGGGGCTGATCGTCCAGACAAAGGGAGCCCCGCCAGATTCACTGACGACGGCTGCGGACTCGGCTCGGACAGTTTCTCCGAGAGGATTCGGAAATACGATTCCTGCTTCGGCATCCATCCCGCCACGGACTCCCGCGGGGACATCAGAGAGGCTGAGAGTTACTTTGTAGGTGGCGTTTTGCGATGCCTGTGGAGAGGTCTTTTTTACGGTCGCTGGAAGTGGCTTGGGAGTGAGCTTGCCGACCTCGACTGTCGCTGGCATTCCTACGGAAACCGCCGCAATGACTTCGGCAGGGACGGCGATGGTCGCCTCCATATTGCCGCCGCCTTGGATGCGGACGACTTCATTGCCAGCGGCGACGACGTTTTGCTCGTCGGCGATGACTTCTTGGATCACGCCATCGTAGGGCATGAGCAGGGTGCCATCGGCGACCTTTTTGCGGGCAACGGTGAGCGAGGCGGCGGCGGAGCGCTGGGCGGCAATCGCCGAATCAAACTGGGTGCGGCTCGAATTACTTGATTCGAAAAGTTGCTGGGTGCGTTTGAGTTCTTCATTCGCATTCAGAGCCTCTGCTTCGGCCTTTCGTAGGTCGGCTTCGTAGTTAGACACATCAAGCTGGGCGAGGATGTCTCCTTTCTGATAGAGCTGCCCTTCTTGTGCGGGAACAGAGATGATACGTCCGGCCACTTCGAAGCCGAGGGTAGTTCCTCCTGCGGCTTTGGTGACGCCGGAAAACGTCCGTGTCTCCGTGCCGGAGGGGGCTGCGATCGTCTGAACGATCACCGGGCGTGGTGGATAGGCGATAGGCTCCGCAGCTTTCTTTCCGCAGCTGGCGAGAAAGATACAGGTGAGGGCGAGTGGGAAATTATTGATTCGCTGCATCGGATGGGAGTGAGCCGGTTTTAAGGAATGATTTGAGCTGGCGCGACCAGGCGCTTTTCTGGTCTGGAGTCTTGGAGAATTCGAACCACGCCATTGAGCGTTGCACGGCGATGATGTCCTGGAGGTAGCGGTAGCGAGCCGATACTTCGGCCTGCTTCTGAGCGATGAGTTCGGATTGGGCATCGAGCAGGTCGAGGATGGTGGCGGAGCCGAGAGAGTATTTGGATTGCACTGCCTCGTAGTTTTTCTGAGCGGCGGCGCGAGCCTGGCGGCTAAGCCGCATTGCCGGATGGCTTGCCGCAGTATTGTAGATGCTGGAGAGTGCTTGCTGCTCGACGAAATAGAACGCCTTGTCGCGCTGAGCCGAAAGCTGATCGAGTACGGCGCGGATGCGGGCGCTTTCGGTTTTGCGAAGGCCACCTTCGAAAATGGGGAGGGAAAATCCGATACCTACCGTCCATTCATTTTGAGCATCGTAGTTATCGGGGCTTTGGGCGGCGAGGCGTCGGAGTGATGCTGTGGCGCTTATTTCTGGGCGTAGATTGCGGCGGCCACGCTCGGCAAGGAGGATCCCCTGGGCGGAGAGGTTTCTCCCGAAGGATCTGAGTTCTGGAGAGCGAGTGATGGCGAGCGCTTGGACAAAACGGCGGTAATTTTCGAAGTCATTTTCATTGGCTAAAAGCGGCGCGAGAGTGGCGTCCATGAAATAGAATTCGTCGTCGCCAAGGGGGATGTCTTTAAAATCCCAGTTCGTATCGCGTGGGCGGGCGATAAGGACGTTCAGCGCGACACGTGCGTTTTTGCGATCTGAATCGGATTGGATGAGGCGCGACTTTCCTTGGGCGAGAGACGCCCGCCAACGGAAGACTTCGGAGGGTTCGGCGGCACCAATGTCGGCGCGGGTTTGCGCGAGATTTAGGTTTTGTTGAGCAAGGGCGACGTTTTCCTTTTCAATGAAGTAAAGGGCATCGGTGAGCAGGCAATCGATGAATGCGGTGCCGGCAGATTGGATGGTGTCGAGTTCTATCGATTCGCGGTCGTAGCTTGCCGCTGCTTCCACCTCCTGTTGAGCACGGATTTGGCTGGAGACGCGGTCACTGTAGAGAAGCTGGGTAAGCTCGCCTCCGAAGGAAAAACTATTTCCGTTTGCTGCGGAAGCGGGATTGATGCGGTCGAGCACCCCCTGCCGAGCGGCCTGGCCACTAATGCCGAACTGGGGGCGGCGTCCCGTGCGCAGCGATAGCGTTTCCCAATACGCTTGAAGTTGTGCGGCTCGCGCCGCGCGAGAATCAGGGTTTGCCGCCGCCGCCATCTCCATGGTGCTTTCGAGGGTAAGATACCCTGCCGTATTTTTCACGGCCTCTTCACCTACGAGATTAGCCGAGAGCAAAGTATCGTAATCTGGCGACCACCCGATACGCTTGGCCGTTTCCACATTGATATGGAGGCGGTCGTTGCTCCGCAGAGCAACTGGGAGAAGTGAGGTGGGAATCCCGGAAAGGATCTGGTGAATATTGAGCGCGGTGCGGCGGTGAAGGGCTTTTGAGGTGTCGGGAGAAAGTCCTGCGAGTGCTCCCTTGGCGACGTCGGGAGCCCCGGTCATTGATAAGCTGATACAGCCGCGCTTTGCTAGAAGCTCAAAGAGCTTCGTCCTTTCCCCCTTCTTGAGAGAGGGGATAATCGGAACATAAACCGCCCGAGCGCTTTTCGGTAACTTCGCGACACTCGCCGAAGCCGTACTACCCGCAGGAATCAGGCGCACATCCACGCCAAGCTGTTTTTCCATTGTGGACACCCGTGGGCCGGTCTTCTCTCGAAGTCCCTCAATCACAGCCTGATCCACGAGTGTGTATAGGATCTTCTCACCGGAAAGGCGGGAGAGCTCGGTGAGATCTGCCGGGATACGGCGAGGCTCAATAATAAACGTAAGATCAGGAATCAGCGAAGTCCC
>CALAIY010000128.1 GCA_937922595.1 uncultured Verrucomicrobiales bacterium
CATGCTGACGAAGGCTTCTTCGAAGCTTTGGTCGGTGGGCCAGAGGACGTGGTCGATTTGGCGGCGGACGCAGGCGGCGGCGCAGTTTTCGACGAAGGTATCGAAGACTTTTTCGTATTTGGCGCGTTCGCGTTTGGTGAAGAAGAGGCGGCGGGATTCGGAGGTTTCGACGTCGATGAGTTGGACTTCGCCTTCGAGTTCGGGGCTGCGTTCGAGGGGATTGGCGACTTGGATCATGTGGACTTCGCCGGGCCAGGTGGCGGCACGGGCCAGGATCTCGGGGGTTGCCTGGACGTCTTGGCCGAAGAAATCGGAGAGGACGAAGATGATACCGTAGCGCTGGCGGGTGGGGCGGAAGCTTTGGAAGCAAGCTTCAAGGTCGGTGGCTCCTCCGTATTCGAGCCCGGCAAGGTGATCGACGAGGGCGCGGGTGTTTCCCTGGCCTTTGAGCGGGCGGAGGATGCCGGTGATTTTATCGCGCATTCCGTAGACGTTGACGCGGTGGCCTCCGGCCAAACCGAGGTAGCCGAGGGCGGCAGCGAGGCGAAGTGCGGTGATTCGCTTGTCTGCGTGGGGCTCGACCATGGAGGCACTGGTATCGACGACGAGGTGAACGTGAAATTCTTGCACCTCTTCGTAGAGTCGCACGAAGAGGCGTTCGAGTCGGGCATAGAGCCGCCAGTCGATGGCCCGGTAGTCGTCGTTTGGCGTGTAGTGGCGGAAGTCCTTAAATTCGCGGGTAAACCCGGTGGCTGGGGTGGATTGCATCCCCTTTTTGCGCAGCTGTTTCCGCTTGCGGAGACGAAGTGCGATGGCGCGGAGACGCCCGAGAAATTCGGGGTCGAAGATCTCATCACGCTCGGTGGCGGAGATTTTTTTACTTGGGGAGGATACCATGGTGGCCAGCTAGCGCTCTACCAAACCGAGCAGACGCCCACCGTCCACCGGGACAAAAAGGCGTTTGCCAGAGGCGAGAATACGGGGGGGAAGACAGATGGGTGCGCCGCGCTTGGGCGTCTCTACGATTCCAGCGGCGAGATCGCCGGGAGTAGGGCGCGGAGCGCGGAGGGTGATTTCGCCGGAGCCTTCAGGCCAGGGTTGCTCAAAAAGCCACGATCCAGTGAGAACATTGATGGCGGCGATCCCTTTGCTAGTAGCGGCATAGGCGCGTGCGCCGACAAGTCCGGCCTCGATGCGCCCAGCTCTCCCCTCCCAAAGCCCGGCAGGGAGTTTGCGAAGGGTAGAGGTGCCATCCGCAAGATCTACGAGCCAGAAACCTCCGGCAATACGATCAAGAAAAACACCCTTTCCTCCCGCCACCCCCACCAAAACACCGGGAGCTTCAAATGCACGTCCACCCACCGGAAGCCCCTCCGGCACAGCGAAGCCAGCGCCACCTTTTCCTGCAAGCACAAGATACCCCCCGCCCAGGGCAACAGCGGATGGAGCACCCGCATGAGCTGCAGATGCCCACTGCGCAGCAGGCGAAAGGACTGAGCCGCCATCCTTAATGAAGTTTGCGAATGTAGGTTCTGAAGCTTTTGGAAGATTAAGGAAATCGAGCGCTGATATTTCTTTGGGAAGTGCAGGGAATGCGCCTGGAGCCGTTTCGAGCGGCTCCCCAAGTTCGGGGGGAAACGCAATCTCTCCCTCGGGAGCAAAACGCCAGAGCACTTTCCCGGTGCGCGTCTCAAGCACCACAGGCTCACGCCCGAAAACCACCAAACGGTCGCCCGCCAATGCCGCACCTGAAGTAAGCGGCGAGCGCTCCTTCTCAGGTGCTCCCCCACCCTTCCCAGCCTCCCAACCCCAGCGCTGCCTCCCCGAAATAGCATCGAAACATAAAACCGACGCACTCCCCCCTAACACGGCAACAACATCCCCCCCCTCGTAATAAATCTCAGCAGGCGCCCGCTCCACCACCGCGCCCACACCCCGCATCCCAGACTTAACTTCCTCCCTCAAATCAGCAACCCAACGCATATCGCCCCGCTCGATTTCAAGCGCCATCACCTTATCATCGCCAGCAACAAAAATAAGACCATCACCCGCATCCACCCGTCCCGGCATCTTCACCTGATTCACCGCCACCATACCTCCAGAAAAACCACTAGCAGCCCGGCCCACACCATCACCAATCGGATACGCAACGACTCCCGCCTTCTCCCAAAGGAATTTTCCCGATACCGCATCTAAAATGGTGAGTTTCCCCGAGGAATCCACGACGCCAATGCGGTCGCCACCAAGATCGAGCATTTGCACAATACGTTCGCCAGCATCCGTCGCAAAAATCCAATCAAGACGCACACTGCCAGTCGGCCCACTTGATGCCAAGGATTCCCGAAACCCCCGCTCTCCCACTATTCCTGGCTCCGAAATAAGACCCGCCGCCGCATCCACCGAAAGCTCTATCCCCCCCGGAAATTCGACCACTGCCGCATCCCCCGCAGCTGCTAAAAAAGCACCCCTCGCCTCGGCACCACCGCTACCAAGCAATCCCTGCGCCCATGCCACAGCTGGATCGCCCGGCCTCTCGCGAGCCAGCCCATCAAGCGCAAGCCGCGCACCACTCAGCCCCTGCTCCCCCTGAAGATACCCTCGTACAATCGTGCGCCAAAAAGACGCCGCTAAATGCCCGCGCAATAAATCGTAAGCCCCGCCCTCAAGCACACTCCCACTCGCACCACCAAGCAGTCGCCGAAGCGCAATCCGCAAGCGAGACTCGTGCCCCGCCGCAGCAAGACACGTAATCCACTGCTCCCACATCGAAAGATTTTCAGGCTCAAGCTCAGTAAGTCGCTCAAGACTTTGCAACGCAAGATCCACCCGCCCCTGATCAAACATCACCGCCACCGCCGGCCGCAGAATTTCAGCATCAGTCACCTTCGCCGGCACGATCCCACCCAGCGATTGCCCTACCAAATCCGCCCGCCCGTCCCGGGCAAACAGCACCGCCCGCCGCAACGCATAATCCGTTTCGCGCGCCGGATCTGCCGCCACCAACATCGCCAACGCCATCTCAAGCTCCACCCCATCATCCACAGGATCTAACATCCCCACCAAAAATCGCAACATCCCCACATTCTCACCAATCTCCGAAATCCCAATCCTCTCCCTCACCACCCCAGCCACCACATCACCCTCATCATAACGCACCGCCACATCACCCAACGTCAAAAACTTCTCGACCTCCCCCTCCGCCCATCCCCCCGGCTCCCCAACAAACCTCCCAGACTCCCCCACAAAAAAATCTCCCAGCGTCCCAAACACCTCATGAAACGCCGCCGCCGCCATCAGCCAGCCCCCATAGCGCGCCGCTGAATCCGCCTCCACCCGCAACGCCGCAAGCTTCGCCAGACCCAATTTTTCATCACCCAATTTCGCATACACCTCCGCCAAAAGAAGCCCCGCAGAAAAGCCACCCCGCCCAGCCTCTAAAAAATCCTTACACTCAGACCAAAATCCATTCGCCAAGAAAAACCGCCCCACCGTCTCCACCGCCTCCACCCCCGCACGCGCCAGCACCTCCTCCGAAAATACCCCCATCACCTCCCCCCGCCGTCCCGCCACCACAAGCGCCTCCGCCCACTCCCCACGAATCCCAAATTCATCCCCCCCAGAAGCCACCCCAGCCAAAGCAAAGAC
>CALAIY010000129.1 GCA_937922595.1 uncultured Verrucomicrobiales bacterium
AGATCATCATACACCTGGAGGTTAAAAAACCGGCGGCATCCTCGTTAGAGAATCATCCACCGGCTTAGCGTTCCGGGCGTCCGCCGTTTTCCGGGCGGGCGACGATTCTACCCATCCCTGTGGCTCACGCAACTCATTTTGTTCACATAATGACACATCCGATCCTCAAGCCGATTGATTGTGCTGAAAGGCCGCAGGGTTGAGTGCCTACAATGAAGTATCGTGCCCCCTCTCTATTCGTGCTCATCGACCACCAGAAGAAGCATAGCGAAAGCCGCACCGGCCTCCTGGCTCTGGTTCAACATCATCGCCCACATCGTGGTAACCCGAATGAAAGCCTGCTTATTAAGGTGAACAGAACTAGAGAAAGCGAGCATCAGGCAGATCCCGGCTAAAGCTATTTTGCGAATGCCACTGCGACCTCGCCGGGCTCGACAGAATGCCAGCCTGAGAAACGAGCGCTCAAGCCAAAGAAAAACAATCACGGCACCGAGGAGCCGCAGGCAGAGCTATGAGGAGAAATCGCTCAACCCCAGCTGGCTTCCCTACAAAATTCCTCCCGCAAAAAAAATACGCCCGAAAATCACGTTCAGTTTAAAACCGGTGATCGATCCGGGCTAGCGTGTGTGTTTTTATGCTGTTTTCGCTGGGAAGACTGATTTGAGCGGTCTATCTAATCTTACAGATTCTCTGGAGCCTTTGCCGCTGGACGCACGGGAGCGCGTCCCTCCACGAGGCGCTTACTTGAAATCTATTATTTCGAAACTGGCGAGAATTTGGAAGTCTCGGCGGTGATTGGTGCGATTACGCCTCCCACGTCAGCAGGAGGCTTGCTGTTCCGGAGACTCGTTTTCCGGACGAGGTGGGTATTCCGATATTCCTCCATTGCTTCACGGATGAGTTCGGAAGTTTTCCGCCGCACTTTGGATGCATGGTTTTGAAACTCGGCGTAGACCGGCTCGGAGACATTTACAGTGATCGTCCCTCATACATCGAATTTGATGTATGCGACAGCGGGGTCAAATCCCGACTACGTAAACCAGGTATGCGTAGAAGACTGGGGCGGTGAAGCAGAGGGAATCGATGAGATCGAGGGCGCCGCCGATTCCGGGGAGGAATTTGCCGGAGTCTTTGGCTCCGAGGCAGCGTTTTACGACGGATTCGGTGAGGTCGCCGAAGACGGCTACGATGCCGATGATGATGGCGAGGATGATTCCGTGGGTGTAGGTGATGGGCTGGAGTTTTTCGCCCCAGATGGCGAGGCCTCCGAGGGAGGCGACGCTGGCTCCGAGGATGGCTCCACCGAATCCTTGCCAGGTTTTGCCGGGGCTGATGTGGGGGATCATCTTGTGTTTCCCGATCCAGGTGCCGATGGCGTAGGCTCCCATGTCGGTGAATTTGGTGATGGCGGTGAGCCAGATGACGAGTGCGGCTCCGGGGGCGGCGGTGCCTCCGCCGCCTTCGGGGAGGACGAGGAGGCGGGCGAGGAAATTGAAGAGGAAGATGACGTAGAGGAAGCTGAAGAGGTCGCCGGCGATGGCATCGAGGGTGGCGCGGCCTTCGATGGGCTTTCTGAGGGTGACGGCGAAGCTGCCGAAGAGGAGGAGGACGAGGAAGAAGGTATCGAGGGGCTCGATTTTGGAGCTTCCGGTTTCTACGAAGTGGTGGTAGCTGGTGCCGAGGTAGCCGAGGGAGATGAGGTAGGTGACGGTTTTGTGCCAGCGGTTTTTCCCGGGGCGCAGCATGGTCTGCACTTCTTTGAGTGCGACGAGGGAGAGGATTCCGAGGAGGGCGAGGTAGCCCCAGAGGTGGCCGGTGGCGAGGACGATGCCGACGGCTCCCCAGAGGACGAGGGTGCTGCTGAGGCGCTTGGCGAAGGTGATGCGGCGGCTTTCTTTTGCCGGTGCGACCTGGGCTGATTCGGGCGGCATGGCGGCGTTTTAGATTCCTGATCCCGAGTGTACGGCGGGCTGAACCCATTGCTGGGCGGAGACTTCGATGGCGTCTTGTCTCACGCCGGGGCGGAGGGTTTCGGGGGGGCCGGTGCGGCCGAGGGAGATGGGGTCGATGGTGGTGATTTTGCCGGTGGAGGTCTCGGAAATTTGGGGGGGGCCCATATTTCCTTGGTCTTGGAGTGCCATGAGCTGGCTTACGGTGACGAATTGGAATCCGCGGCGGAGGAGCTCATCGAGGGTCTGCGGCATGGCGTCGATGGTGGGCTCGTGGATGTCGTGGGCGAGAAGGATGCCGCCGGGACGGGCGCCTTGGACGAGGCGGCGGGCGACTACATTGACGCCGGGACGCTGCCAGTCGCGGGGATCGACGGACCAGAGGACGGTGGTGTAGCCGTATTCTTCGAAGATCCACTGCTTTTGTGCGCTTTTGATGGCTCCGTAGGGTGGGCGGAAGATGGTGGGGGCGACGTCGCAGGCGTCGACGATGGCTTGGTGGCAGCCGTCGAGCTCACGGCGAATTTTCGCTTCGGAGCATTTGGCGAGGTTGGCGTGGGTGACGGTGTGATTTCCGATTTCGTGGCCATCGGAGATCATGCGGCGGAGGAGGGCGGCGTTGTTTTTGGCTTTGCCGGAGATGACGAAGAAGGTGGCGGGGATGTTGCGCTCTTTGAGGATATCGAGGAGGCGGGTGGTGTTGCCGCGGGCGGGGCCATCATCGAAGGTCATTGCGATGTAGGAGCCGGAGACTTTGGCTTGGGAGAGGGTAATTTGGGTGTTGGCGCTGGTCTTGGGGATGGAGACGGTTTTGTTTTTCAGGGTTCCATCTACTTTGTAGCCGCTGGGGGGGGATTTTTTCTTTTTGGCTTCGGCGACGAGTTTTTCGCCGGTCGAGGAATCGGTTTCGTCTGGGTCGCCGATTTCTTTGAGATTGGGGGAGGCGTCGGCTTTTACTGAGGGGAGTTTTTTAAGCGACTCCCCTGCCCCGCGGTCGCTGTGGGAGCAGGCGGCGAGGGTGAGAGCGGACGCGAGGGCGACGGAGGTGAGTGAAGATTTCATTCCGGGGGAGAGGTTTTGGCCGAGCGTAGAGCGGTTTCGCGGGGAGCGCTAGGTGCCGGAATTACTGGGATTGGGCGGCGAGGAGGGCGCTCACGGTGACGAATTGAAATCCGCGTGCTTGGAGCTGGGAGATGACGCCGGGGGTGGCATCAATGGTGGGCTTGTGAATGTCGTGGGCGAGGAGGACGGCTCCGGGCTTTGCTCCGGAGACGAGGCGGCGGGTAACGATGCTGACGCCGGGCTTTTGCCAGTCGCGTGGGTCGACGGACCAGAGGGTGGTGGTGTAGCCGAATTCTTGGCGAATCCAGGATTTCTGGGCGGGTGAGATGGCTCCGTATGGGGGGCGCATGGTGCGGGGCTTGAAGCCGGTGGCGGCCATGATGGCTTGCTCGCAGCCGCGGAGCTCTTGACGCACTTTGGCGTTCGACATCTTTTTGAGATTGCCGTGGGTGATGGTGTGATTGCCGATTTCATGGCCTTCATTGATCATGCGCCGAAGGATGCCGGGGTAGCGGCGGGCATTGGTGCCTACGACGTAGAAGGTGGCTTTTACGCCTCGCTGCCGGAGGATATTGAGTAGGCGCGGGGTGTTCGTAGGGTGCGGGCCGTCGTCGTAGGTGAGGGCGATGAGGGGGCGGGAGACCCGGGCGCTGGAGAGCGAGACGGGACGATGGTATTTCATCCCGGGAGGCGGGATGGAGGGTAGCTGGGAAAATTGGGGGGGCGCGGGCTGCTGCTGGCGCTGGGGTGCCGGCTCGGGCTTTTGCTTACGCGCGCACCCCGCCGTGAAGACGGCGGCGGTGCACGCGAGAAGAACGAGGGTGGAACGCGGCATGGCGGTTTTTCCTGGAGCGATTAGGCCTGCGCGGGTGGCTGCTGGCCGTCGTTTTCGAGGAGCATGACGCGAAGCGGGACGCGGGTGAGGATATTCCCATCGGAGCTGATATCGATGCTGAACTGGCCTTCTTTTTCAAAGGAGAGGCGCTGGAGATTGAGCACGATATTGCGGGTGAGGAAGTAGCCGTCTGGCGGCATCTTGACGTCGATTTTGGTCTTGAGGGGGTCGATGAGTTGCTTGCCATCGGCGTCGATGAAGGCGATGCCGAGTTCGTGCTGGCCTTCGTCTTCTGCGCGGAAACAGATGCGAAGGGCGAGGGCGCACTGGGGGTGCACGACGGGTGTCTGCCGGGAGCAGATGGTGTCGAAGGTGCCGAGGAGGCAGAGCTTTCCATTATAGTCGGTGGCGGAGTCGCAGAGTGAGGCTACTTGAATGTCCATAGTAATTAAAAGTGGGCGCTAGAGTGCGTGGTGCTGGCGGGAGAGCAAGCGAGTAAATTCGCTTATCAACGGCCGAAGAGGCGCTTGAAGAATCCTTTCTTTTCGGCGGGCGGCGGTGGTGGCGGAACCGGGATGGCGCGTGGGACGGATTTGCGCTTTGGCTTGGGCTTGGATTTCTTCTTTGGCTTGGACTTGGGCTTGCTGGCAGCGGCCTTTTTCTTCTCTTTTTCTTCTTCTGCTGCTTCCACGGGATTTTCGGTGCCTGCTAGGACTGCGAGACGGCGCTCTTGGATGCGCTTATTGATACCGCGAGCATACATTTTATTCATGACCGATTTCACGATGGGGGCGGCGTTTTTTCCGCCGGAGACGGTCTGCCCGGGGCGGCCTTCGTAGAGTGCGGCGAAGGCGTAGCGGGGGTTTTTATAAGGGACGAAGCCGGCGAACCAGGCGACGTATTTGCCGCCGGACCATTGGCCGGTGCCGGTCTTTCCGCAGAGCTTGGCGTAGCTGATGGAGGCGCGCTTGCCGGTGCCATCACCTGCGTGGACGACGTCGTACATGCCTTTGCGGACGGTATTCATGGTGTCGATGGAGCAATTGAGGTCGTTGCGCTTTTCTTCCGGGAAGGCTTTGATGACGTCGTTGTTCAAGTCCTGGATCTGAAGGACTAGGCGGGGAACGGGGGTCGACCTGCCGTCGGCGATGGCGGCCATCATGCGGGCGACTTGTAGTGGCGAGGTGAGAATCTGATCCTGCCCGATGGAGAGGGAGGCGGTTTTTACACGATCATTTGAAGAATCGGGAATTCTGCCTCCAGCCTCGGCGGCGAGGGGAAGGCCGGTGGCTTCACCGAGGCCGACGCGGCGGGCCATGGAGAGGAAGGGATCGGCTCCCATCTTACGGGCGACTTGGAAAAACCAAGGATTGCAGGAACGCTTGATGGCTCCGACGACATTGAGGCTTCCGTCGTGTTTTTTGTTCCAGTTTTTCATTCGGCGGCCGTTGATCCTCATGCTGGGGGGACAGGCAAATTCGCTCCAGCGACCGACGGTCTCGGTCTCAAGTGCGGCCATGGCGACTGGAATCTTGAAGGTGGAGGCGGGCGGGTAGAGACCGCGAAAGGAACGCGCGAGAAGCGGCAGGGTGGAGTCTTCGTTCAGCTCGGTGAAACGCTCTTGTGAGATTGCGGGCACCCATTCGTTGGGGTCGTAATTGGGGTATGAGGCCATGGCGAGGACGTCGCCAGTGCCCACTTCAATGCAGACGAAGGCACCGCGTCCGACGTGGCGAGCGAGGGCCTTTTCCGCGATCTCCTGGAGCTCAGCGTCGAGACTGGTGACGATGTTTGCTCCGGGCTCAGGCTGAGCGACGATGTATTCCTGGAGCCGGTTTCCTTCGGAATCGAAGAGGTAATTGATCTCGCCGTCTTTGCCGGTGAGGTATTCATTGAAGGTTTTTTCGAGTCCATCGCGCCCTTCCGTCTCAGGCCAAAGTGGGTCGCCTGGGCTGATGGAGCCGGTGGGCATTGGGCGAATTTTCTTGGTGACACCAAGGATATGGGGAGCCATCGAGCCTCGCGGATAGATGCGAACGTAGGTGGGCTGAAAGGTGAGACCGGCACTCTTGCCGTCTTTGGTGACGAGTGGCTCAATCGCTCCGTGCTCTACCTTTGTGAGAAGGCCTGGAACGAGCAGCGGGAGCCAGCGGCGATGTTTGTAGTGATCGAGGACATCGGCTTCACTGAGAATTCCTGGGATCTGATAATTGACGCCGATCTTTTTATTCACTCGCCCGAGCTGCTCGCGGGCGAAGGTAAGAATCTGGGCGTCGGACGGATCTTCGAGCCGAGGAAACGAGATTGCGAGATAATGGCGGACTTCGTTTTGCGCGAGGGGGAAGCCGTTTCGATCTGTAATCTGGCCGCGAGGAGCGGGGATCTTCATATTGATCGTACGCGCGTCGGTCTGGGTACGGCCACTAGATTGAAGATTAGGAAGAAACTCGTCTTCTTCCGCCGTCGGGATGGGAGCGACTGGCGACGGCGGAGCTTGCGCAAGAATGGCAGCAGGCACTTCGGCAGGATCGGCGGTTTGGCCGAAGGCCGGAAGCGATGCGAATGGCGTCGCGAGCAGGCTTGTGATGAGGAGGCAGGAAATTCTCACGCCCCATAGTGCCCTAGAGATCGAGATTGTCGAATCACCGAGTGGCCAGAAAACGCACGATATCCGAAGCCAGCCCAGGCGAGATGCCCGAGACTTGAGCGATTTCGCCTTCCCCTGCTTTTTTCAGGCGAGACACGGAGCCAAATTTAGTGAGCAGGGCTTTCTTCCGGCGTTGGCTGATACCCGGGCAATCGTCGAGCAGACTCTCGTGAATCCGACGCTTCATGAGAAGCTGGTGGTAGCCGTTGGCAAAACGGTGCGCTTCGTCACGAATGCGCTGGAGGAGTTTTAGAGCCCCTTTGTCATGCGGAATTGTGAGTGGAAGCGACTCTCCGGGAAAAAAGACTTCTTCACGCTGTTTCGCCAGGCCGATAATAGGAAGCCCCCCAAGGCCAAGCCGCTGCAGCTCAGCCACAGCTGAGGAGAGCTGCCCTTTACCTCCATCCACAACCACGAGATCAGGGATACGAACGAAAGGACGCTTGGGAGTTTTTTCAGAATCTTCCTTCTCGGCCTCTGCCCCAATCCGACGAGCCGCTTCGAGTGGATCCTCCTGAAGAAAATCGGCATCATCCCCCACCCGCTCGCTAGCTTCGAGTAAAATGCGCGAATAACGACGCCGCACGACCTCCGCCATACTCGCAAAATCATCCTGACCATCGACGCTCCTAATCCGGTAGCGCCGATAATGCTGATTATCGGGCGCCCCGTCGCGAAAGCGCACCATAGAAGCAACATTGTGCGTAAGTGAGATATTCGAAATATCGAAACACTCCATGATCTTCGGCGGTCCAGGCAAGCCAAGGTAATCCCCAAGCTCCGCGAGATCCTCAAGCGGAAGCACCGTGGTCGGAACGCCGCGTCCGCGACGAAACTGCCGGGTCGGTATCAACGTCTTTTTCAAATCCGCTATCGTATCGCGAAGGTGTGCCGCCTTCTCAAAATCAAGCTTCGCCGCAGCCTTCGCCATCTCCTCTTCGAGTGACTTCATCATCGTCTTACTCTTGCCCTCAAGCATCTTGCAGCCCTCCTCGATCCGCTCTCGATAAGCCTCCTCGGTAATACGCCCCATACATGGAGCCGTGCAGTTTTTGATAATATCGTCATTACAATGCAGATAGTCCTGCTTACCCGGACGCAGCGGCCGACAACTCCGCAAGCCCAGCTCCCGATTAATCCAAGCGACCGTCGTTCGCAGCGCACCCGAATGCGCAAACGGCCCAAAGTAGCGCCCCCCATCCTCCTTCCTCACCCGAGTCAGCTGAAATTTCGGATACGGATCCTCCATATGCACCTTAATCAGAAGAAACCGCTTATCATCTCGGAAGCTCACATTATACTTCGGGCGGTATTCCTTGATCAGCTTCCCCTCCAGCAGAAGCGACTCCGGCTCATTACGCACAATATGGAATTCGAAATCCCAGATACTCTGGATCAGCGCACGCGTCTTGCGATCCGCCATCGTCTTGCGCGACGGCTGAAAATAATTGCCCAGCCGCTTACGCAGCGAACGCGCCTTCCCCACATAAATAATGCGATTCAGCCGATCCTTCATCAGGTAAACCCCCGGCTTATGCGGCACATCGCGCAACATCGCATTCAAATCCGGCTTCTCGCGCACAACCATCGGACTCACCGCCCCCCCCGCACCCATTGCCCCAGAAGAATTCGGAGTCTCGGGCGTGGCTGGCATCTCAGGCATGGCGGGGCTACGAATACCGGAACCACACGGTTCCCGCACCTCCAAACTTCCGTTTGATTAAGATTCCATTACTTTCAACATTCCCGTTGTCTTCCCGCCCCTCCCCACCCGCTTCCGCGCACCCATCACCGCCCATGCGAACCTCCCTCTCCGCCCTTCCGGCCATCCTCCTAGCCACCGTCACCCATCCTGCAGTCGCGCCCGCCCAAGAAGCCACCCCCGCAGCATCCGGCACCGTCGCCCTCTCCGATATCCTCGAGCAAGGCGGCGTCATGATCTACCCACTCGTCGCCCTCTCCATCGTCGCCATCGGCCTCATCATCTACTACTTCCTCACCGTCCGCCAAGGCACCACCGTCTCCGGACGCTTCATGCAGACCGCCGAATCACTCATCCGTGAAGGCGATTACACCGGCCTCCTCAGCGTCTGCTCCCAGACCGACGAAGCCGTCGCCAGCATCACCCAGAAGACCCTCGACTTCGCCACGAAAAACCCCACCGCCAGCTTCGCCGAAGTCCGCGAAGTCACCGAATCCGAAGGCACCCGCCAAGCATCCCTTTTAAACGCCCGCATCTCCTACCTAGCAGACGTCGGAGCCATCGCCCCCATGGTCGGCCTCCTCGGCACCGTCATCGGCATGATCAAATCCTTCAATGACATCGCCAGCCCCTCCTTCGCCGGAGCCGGCCAAATCCACCTCGCCGGCGGCGTCTCCGAAGCCCTCATCACCACCGCAGCCGGACTCGTCATCGGCATCCCCGCCCTCATCTTCTACTCCATCTTCCGCGGCCGCGTCCAGCGCCTCATCGCCGAAATGGAAGCCGCCACCACCCAGCTCATGGCCATGCTCGCCGCCCAATACAAACGCGCCGCAGCAAAAAACTCCTCCTAGCCAGCAGCCCCCCTCTCCCCTTTCCCCCTCTGTCCATGAAATTCCGCCACACCGCACCGCCCGCCAACCCCGGCGTGCCCCTGGCGCCGATGATCGACATCGTCTTCCTCCTCCTCATCTTCTTCATCGTCACCTGGAGCTTCGCCCGCTTCGAGACCGAGCTCGACGTCTCCGTCCCCGCCGCAGAAGCCGGAAAAACTCCCAACCGCACCGCCGACGAACAGATCGTCAACGTCCGCGCTGATGGAGCCGTCCTCCTCCAAGGCACCATCGTCGACGACGCCGCACTCCTCCAGCGCTTCGCCACCGTCGCCAAATTCAATCCCAACGTCTCCATCATCCTCCGAGGCGACCAAGAGACCGATTTCAAACACATCATCCGCGTCCTCGACATCTGTTCCAAAGCCAATATCTGGAACGTCGCCTTCGCCACCGCTCGCCCACAATCCTAAGGCATGCCGTCCCCTATAAAACACCCGCTCCTCCCCATCGCGCTCCTCGCCGCGTCGCTCACCCACGCCCAAGAGCCCGCCATCCCCATCGCCGAGCCCGTCACCCCCGAAGTAATCCCCCGCGCCGAGCCCGTCCTCAAAGCCGAGCCCGTCACCCCTCCCCCCGAGCCAGAAAAGCCCGAGATCAAGCTCGCCAAAGGCCCCGAAGGAGACCTCTTCACCTACGCAAATCTTCTCTACTCCAAGAAGCAATACGACCTCGCCTCCCGCCAATACAGCCGCTACCTCGGCTCCTACCCCCAAGGCATCCACTCCGAAGAAGTCCGCTACCGCCTCGCCGAAAGCCTCCTCAATCTCGGAGACATCGCCGGAGCAGAAGAAAAATACCGCGACGTCATCCGCATCCACACCGGCGGCCGCTTCTCCGGCTACTCCGCCTACCGCATCGGAGCCCTCGCCTTCACCCGAGAAGACTACGCCTCCGCCCTCCCCCTCTTCCGCATCGCCGAGCGCAACGCCCCCAAGCCCGATGTAAAGCTCGCCTCCATCTACTACCAAGCACGCTGCCTCCAGCTCATCGGACGCGCCCAAGAATCCCTCGCCCTCTACGAAAGCGCCGCCGAATCCCAGACCGAAAATCCATTTCGCCAAAAAGCCATCCTCGCCATCGCCCGAATCCTCTCAGAATCCGGCAAAAAAGAAGAAGCCCTCGCCGCCTACCTTCGCCTCATCGACGCAAAAATAGACCCCACCAGAACACTCACCAACGCCCAAGCCCTCGACCTCGCCAACGCCCGCGCCGAAGCCCTCGTCCAGACCGGCCTCATCCTCGCCTCAAACGGCAAAACAGAAGAAGCCAACACCCGCTTCGAACAAGCCCTCCAAGGCGCCGGCGGCAAAGAATGGAAGCCCCTCGCAAGATACGGCCTCATCGACAACTACTACCGAGCCAAACGCTACGCAGACGTCACCCGCATCCACGCCAACTCCACCGAATACACCGTCCCCGACGACCAACGCCCCGCCATGCTCCTCATGGTCGCCAATAGCTATCGATTCGAAGGACGCCACGCCAAAGCCGTCGATATCTACCTCGTCATCGAACAATACTACTCCGACCGCCCCGAAGGAGCAGACGCCGCCTTCAATAAACTCATCTGCTTCTACAACCTCCGCGACCCCAGCCTCCCCCGCTTCGTCGATTACTTCGTAGAAAAACAACGCAAACGCGATGCCAAAAGCGACAAAATAGACAACGCCCTCCTCCTCAAAGCCGAGCTCCTCTTCAAACGCCGCGAATACGAACGCGCCGCCCCCGTCTACGCAAAAATCCGCACCGAAAACATCCCCGAAAACCTCCGCTCCGCCACCCTCTACCACGCAGGCTTCGCCCAAGCCAATGGCGGCATGGCCTCCACCGCCACCAGCTCCCTCACCAAATACCTCGAAGCCGAGCCCAACGCCAAAGACGCCCCCCAAGCCCTCGCCCAGCGCGCCCTCGCCTACAAAGACCTCGACGACCACGGCCGCGCCATCAAAGACTTCGATCTCCTCGTAGAGAAATACCCCGAATCCGCCCAAGTCGAGCTCTCCCTCCAGCAAGCCGCCATCCTTCGCGGAAAACACACCAAAGACTACCCCGGAATGATCCGGAACTTCCGCGATCTCCTCCAAAAATTCCCCACCACCAAAGGCGCCGCCGAAGCCCACTTCTGGATCGGCTGGGGCGAATTCACCCTCAAAAACTACAAAGGAGCCATCCCCCCCCTCGAAGCCGCCATCAAACGCGACCCCGATGAATACGGCGCCAGCGCCAGCGTCCTCATCATCCGCGCCCAATACATCGAGAAAAACGTCGAAGGCCTCAGCAAAGCAATCGACTACTACCGTAGTTACGATAAAAAAGCCGAAATCTCCCCCCACATCCTAGGTTGGTTAGGACTCAAACAATTCGAACTAGGAAACTACACCGCCTCCGAGCGCTTCCTCTTCCTCGCCAGCGCAGACGAAGACCCAAAGAAAACGCGCCCCGAAATCTGGACCTTCATGGGCCGCGCCAGAACCGCCCAAAATAAATTCAAAGAAGCCGTAGAAGCCTTCGATAATACCCTCGCCCAAGTCTCCAACCCCGCCGAGCGAGCCCGAATCCTCCTAGAAAAAGGCCAAGCCCTCCTCTACAGCGACCAAATCGAAGAAGCCTCCCTCGCCACCACCGAAGGCCTAGATCTCCAACGCCAAGGCCGAATCAACGCCCAGCTCTACATCCTCAGCGGCGACATCGAAATGGCCAAAGGCAACTTCTCCGAAGCCCTCGCCGCCTACATCGTCCCAAGCCAGATGTTCGTAGACCCAAAAATCAGCCCCGAAGCCATCCACAAATCCATCGGAGCCCTCAAAAAAATGGGCAACGATAGCGACGCCGCCGAGCTCCAAAAACAGCTCACCGAGCAATTCCCCAGCTACAAACCCCAACCAGAAAGAAAAATCCTCAAACCAAAAGAAGAGGAAAAAGAAGAACAGGAAAAACCCAAAGAATAAGATCCGTATCCACCTGTGCCCATCTGTGGTTCAAAAACGCATCTTCTCCACCTTCACCTCAATCTCATACTCGGGAAACATCTTCTCCAAAACATCCCGGTAAATTCCCTGTTGCCTCCCAGCACCAGCAACATCCCCAGTTTTAAATTCATAAGCGGTCACTCTTTTAGCATCCCTCTCGATCACAACGCGATCGAAAACTCCGCTCACCCAATCATCGCCCAACCGGCACTCGAACGCTTTCTCCCGCCAAAGCACCACATCTCCCTCCGGCCGAACAAACGCCGGAGACAACGCATCGCCCGGCTCTTGCCACTCAATCCCCTCAAGCTCGGCATGCACCGCCCTGCCATAAGCACGCGCCTCCGCACTCCCCACCCCAAGCGAAGATCCCGTCACCGCCCGAAGCCGAGACACCGGCCCCAGATCTAACTTCGGCCCCACCTCCGCCACCGCTAATTCCGATGGCTTTTGGTCAATTTCACGATCTGAAAACCACTCCGCATCACCATGCCGGTAATCGTCACCTAAAAGATCGATCAGTAACTTCAGGAAGTTATTCGCCTTACTACTTTTTTTCCTCGGACGCGCCAGCATATAAAGCCCGCACTTCGCCCGCGTCATCGCCACGTACAACTTACACAGCGATTCAAACCCCGCGTCCGCCTTCTGGCGCTCCACCTCCGCAGTAAGCACCGGATCCGCCAAAGCAATATCCGACTTCGGCATATCTAGCACCCATTCCGGGAACCCCGGCTTTCCACCCACCGCCAGCGTCCCCCGCGTCTCCAACACAGATTTCCCTTCCAACTCAGGAAGGATCACCATATCAAATCCAAGCCCCTTCGAAGCATGCAGCGTCATCACCTGAATCACGCCCGCACCAGGCACCTCCGCCGTTTCAAAAGATTCGGCGAAAGTAAGAAAGCCCGCCACAGAACGCTCCGGCTCATCATCATAAGTGCGCGCAATCTCCGCAAAACCACGCAGCCGATGCCAGGCAAACCCATCATTCTCCCCCAGGCCACCATGCGCCTCAATCTTAGCCGTCCACCCTTCCACCATAGCCGCAAAACCTTCATTCCCGATCTCGCGGAGTACTGCCGTGCCAGCCTCCCGCACTGAATCAAATCCCGCAGCCAAAATCACACCAGCCAGCGGCGACATCTCCACAGTTTCCCTCGCAAAGGCATCCCCTGGAAACCCCGCCACACGAATCAACGCCAGCAACGAAAGCGTCACCGGATTATCAATCGCAGGCTTCACCCTAGAGCCGCTCACAATCGCCGCAAAACCCGCCGCACGAAAGTGGTCGGTAATCGCAATCACAGTCGCATTCCTCTCACAAATAATCGCACAGCTCAGCCCCCGCTCAAGCGGCTGCACTTCGCGCACAGTCTCAAGAGCAAGGTCAAAGACGTCCTCTTCCACAGCCCCCTCCCCTTCCGTAAAGAGAAGAGCTGCATAGCCACACCCACTTTCCGTATTCACTGAAGCCTCATGGTTCGTCCATTCCAGCTGGGCAACCGATGCCGCAGGAAAAGTCTCTTCCAATACCTTCCCATCACCGAAGACCTGATTCACACAATCAAGAATCGCCGGCACAGATCGGTATGAATGCACCAGAGGCCTTTCTGTAAGCATATCACCATATTCACTCCGGATATCATCAATCAGCGTCGGATCCCCTCCACGCCAAGCATAAATCGATTGCTTCGTATCTCCCACCTGAAAATAAGTACGATCACCAGATCCATCACGAATAACCTCTTCTACCAACGGATGAATCACATCCCACTGCCTACGGCTTGTATCTTGAAACTCATCAAGAAGCCAATGATCATACTTACCATCTAAGCGGTAAGCGAGATCAGCAGCAATCCCACGATTTTTGCGCAAGGCACGCTGAAGGATCACCGTAATATCCGCAAAGCCAAGCCTACCCCGGCGGCGCAACAGAGTATCGTGCAGAATTTCGTAATTAATTAATACAAAGTAGAGCGCGCGAGTGCGCTTGATCTTAGCCGCAATTTCGATCCCCGCGAAGGCAGCCGCCGTGGCATGACCGACCTCAGCCAAAAGACCATCGAATTCGATCTTCTTCCCCCCGATACTAATGATCGCGTTCCCCCGCGCAAGCTCAGGCAGGGCTGCCAACATATTTCCCATGATCGATTTCATCGGTGCCTTCACCTCAACCCCAAGCGTCCAAGCACGCGCCTGAAGGAAAAACTCCTCCACCTTCTTCTGAGAAGAAGGGGTAAACGCCACACTAGAAAAGGCCTTTTCAAGGCGATCAAGAGCAGCGTAAAAATCAGCAAGCGTCTTTCCCGTAAGCGCACTCCCTTCCGGCCAAATCGTATCCGGATCCCCCCAGTAAGCGGCATCAGGCGCACGAAGAATCGTATCATGATGCTCGTCCACAAATGCGTCAATCACGGGAAGAATACGCAAATCCTCTTTGCCATAAGACGTCTCACTAAGAGCAAAAAGAAACGCGTGAAACGTATCCGGATTCTCCTGAAGCTGGCGAAACACCGCATCAAAAACATCACGCCGAGCAGCCTCCACGCGGCTCCCAGATCCAAGCATCTGCACATCCCCCCCAAGCCCAAGCTCAAGTGGAAGAGTCCGCGCAATACGCACGAAAAAGCTATCAAGCGTAGTAAGACACAGCCGATGCGAGCTGCGAAGCACTCCGCGCAGCATCGCCGTAAAATCGACCGTAGTGAGAGATCCTGCTCCGATATCGGAAGCCAGACTCTTCGCCTTAGCCGGGTCGCTAGCAGCAGCGGCAAGCTTCTCCAGGATCGCATCAAGGAACTCGCCAGCAGCCTTTCGTGTGAATGTAAGCGCGACAACTCGCTCCGGAGCCACCCCTCGCGCAAGCAGAGCAATATAACGGTTAGTAAGTTGGTAAGTCTTACCGGAACCAGCAGAGGCGAGGATAACTTCGTGAGCGAGTGCGTTCATGCCGAGGTGATTTTTGGAAGAGATTCAAAGGCAGAGACCCAAGCGTCGGAATCGAGAGCTTCGGCGAGTTTGCCGACCGGGGCGAGGGCAGCGAAGTCGTCGTAAGTAGGTTTTGCCTCGGGCGGCCAGAAGGTGTTTGAGCACACCGCAGCTCCCACAGCAGTCACGCAGTTTTCGGCGGAGCCGAGCACATCTGCAAAATTTTCTGGATCCCACGTAGAGATCCCAATTTCACCAAGCGCTGCGGGCACATTAAAATACCCGCAAGTAATTGCAGCATCCGGATAGCGCGTGCGCGCCCAGAGCACGTAGAGCGGCAGCTGCAAATTCGTCCACAGCACCGGCTTACCCTTAGGACCAGCCGTAGTGCGCCACTCCGGAAAGTCGTCGGGCACCATGCCACGAGGAAGACTCCGAAAGTGAGCATCCTCAGGTGATTTCCCAACCCGTGACGTCTTGTAATCAAGAATACGCACCCGCCCATCGCTGTGGCGCTCAATACGATCAATCGAGCCGTGGATCGGAAGCCCCGCAAGCGATGTCCCCCACTCCGGCTCCTTGCCGAAGTCCAGCTCTACCGCTTCAATACGCCATCCCGCCTCACGCTCGACGGCCTGAATCTCAGCCACGCGCTTAAGCCGCTGCGCCGCAACCTCACGCTGCATCGCAAGCGCCGTAGGAAGCGATTCCCCATAATGAACCGCCACCGCCGTGTCTAACGCCGCCACCAAAAACGCTTCAATCTCACGAGCATCAGTAGAATCGCGCGCCGCCGGATCGTAATAAAGCGACTCCAAAGCAACGTGGACGACGGTGCCAAAATCACGCGCATCCATCTCATTCTTACTGATTTCAAGCGGCTCCATCTTGAGGCGGTTCTTCAGAAAAAAACGGAACGGACAATCAAGGTAGCTCGAAAAATGGGTCACTCGAAGATGCGGCAGCGGCGCCATATCACCAATGCTACCGGGCGGGCGGAAAAGCCACGTCCGCTCCCAAGCGGGAACCCCTCCAGAGGAATCTGAAATCTCTCCAGGAGCGCCAAAAAGCCGAGCAGTGCGAGAAGCAAGATCCGCATCCGGGCAAAGAAATAAAAGCCGAGAAGGCTTCAGCGGGCTCCCATCGCGGGCGACCTTCCCTAAGATAATCTGAAGCATCCCAGCGTCCTCACGCTGCCGGGCAAGAGCCTCCAATAAATACGCATCTCGGGCAAACCGCCCGGCATTAGTCCGCAGCCCAAGCACCTCCCGCCCCGCCTCAGGAAGAAATGGATCTCCCACCACCGCATCCGGCACATTGCCTTCATTAAAACCCGTGAGCACAAGATCCGGCGCATCCTCCCAAAGCAATTCTAACCAACCCAGTAAGTCCGCCTGAATCCCATCAGCGCGCGGGGGATAAGTGCGCTCCCCCGCAAGAAGACGAACGCAAAAAGATAAAATATCCGCATTAGAGGCCGACCGTTTTCCTAGATAGCCCCTAATTTCTCCAGCAACGGCAATCAGCCGATCAGCAACCTCACCAGCCCCTCCAAGAAATGCGACAAGATCCTGCACCCCCACATCCAGCGACTTACTCCCGAATGTCTCCATCAGCGACGCAATCTTATCCACCACTTTTGGCATCGCATAGTCACGGCGCTTACTCTCGTGCTCATTGATCGGATTTTTCAACGCCGCCCTCACTCCACCTACATCCGCGGGAAGCCGCAACTGATGCAGCGCATCAAAGGCCTCCAGAATTCTATCACGCCGGAATTGGTGCTCGGAAAATAGATCCACCTCACCCCTCTTCTCCACCAGCTCCCCCAACCCATCGAGCACCGCAGGCTGCCGAAGCACTTCACGAAACGATTCCCACCGGTGGTCAGAAAGTAACTTACTGAAACTCGCCACCGCCGAAAAAACAGGATCATTCTCCAACGGCTCTCCATCAGGATCGAAAACACCAACCCCACCCTCATGCAGCACTTGCGTCAGCGGCGCGATTACCTCGCCATCAAGACATCCCAGTGCCACCGCACGCGCACCTGGAGTCTCACGACGCCGGAGAACCTCCCCCGCCCTCGCCGCCTGTCCCGCCGGATCAGCCGCCAGGAAAACGCTCTCCTCAAAATCGCGCACTCCCACTTCCCGCTCCTGCCAAAACGCACCTACCGGACACCCCCAATCATCAAACCCCTCCGCCATATCACCCGGAGCAGCCACCCACACCTCCACCGGCACCCCCGCCGCCAAGTGCCGCCTCATCGCCACCACCGCCAAATACAGCGCGTCCGGCACCGCCGCCACGACCACCCGCCCCACACCGCCCGGCAACTCCCCCTCCTTCGCCGCGACCAGCTTCGCCGCCTGCGCATCCATCAGCCCCTTTTTCTCTAGCCGCCCCACCATCTTCGCCTCCAGCCGCCCAAAATCCGCCCACCGAGCCCCATCTGGCAAATCTTCCGCCGCCTTCGAGGTCGCCACATCTCCCTCCGCCAATGTCGCCCGCACACTCTCCAGCATCTCCGCCAGCCCCAACGCCCACGAAAAACTCTGCTCCTCCGGCTCCGCCGGAAACAGCGCCCAATATTTTTTCAAATCCTCCCCCATCAGCACCTCCACCCACGCCATCAGCGTCACCGCCCGCCCCGCCTCCTCACCCGTCGCCCCAATGAAAAATTCCGGCGGCACCACCCTCGGCGAAAGCACCCCACCCGGACAACGCTCCGCCAATGCAGCCCGCAGCCGCCGCCCCGCATGCTTCGTCGGCACCACCACCAGCGTCTCCGAGAGATCCGGCACCACCTCATCCACCCCCTCCAATAAACGATCCACCACCAACTCCACCACCGGTCGCCCCCAACCCAAAAATTCACGTCGCGGTCCCGGCTGTTTCTCTTTCTCTTCTGGCACCCCCCTACATGCACCGCCGCGCCGCCCCGGCGAGAATTTTCTCGCTAGCCTCCAGCCTCCGATGCTCCATTCCTATCTCGTGCGCCTCTTTATTTTCATCGCCCTCCTCCTGATCGTCCCCGCCGCCCGCGCCCACCAAAGCCCCGCCACCGACATCTATCTCGATTTCAAAATCGCCGAAAAAGACACCGACCAGCCCTGGATCAAGACCACCATCGAAGGCAGCACCCACCACTTCCCTCCCCTCCAGTCCATCGCGCCCAGCGCCCTCCCCGACCAAGCCTCCACCGCAACCTACCAAGCCCGCTACCTCGAATACCTCCGCACCAAATGCCCCGTCACTATCGACGGCATCCCCCTCCCCCCCTCCATCCTCTCCTTCGAATTCACCACCTATGAAGTAGACGACCTCACCGAAGCCCCCATCACCCTCCCCCTCCTCCTCAGCGAAATCCGCTACGACCTCCCCACATCGGAAATCCCCGATGAAATCCACGCCCGCTGGAGCGCCTTCCCCCAAATCCCCCCCGGCGTCACCCTCGAGCAAC